>NZ_JAUF01000099.1:0-3098 GCF_000585455.1 Microbacterium sp. MRS-1 | reverse complement strand
GTGTCCCCGCGCGCGTGCTACCAGATCGTTACATCCGCGCTACCCGAAGCCCCGTCTTAACAGCGGGATTCCGACCGTCCGTGGGAACAAGTCGCCGAGCAGTTCCGAGAGTGCGCGCGTCGCCTCCGGATCAAGGCTCTGCATCAAGACCTCGTCAGCCAGGATCCGGTGATCGACGTACTCGTAGCAAGCAGCGATGTCCATGTCGACGATCCGCACGTCGGCCGCTCGCCCTTCATCGACGCCGAACGCGCGATGCGCGCCGATTCCTTGTTCACGAGACGGCGTCGGCAAGTGCGGCTGAAGTCGACCGACAATCGACTCGTAGATCGTCCTCGCAACTGGCGAGAGGATTCCGATCGGCCTCGGCCCGTATCCCCGCTTTGGCATCGCAATAACGTCCATGGACGGCGTGTGGCCAGCGGTCGCCATCGCGGCGGCAGACGCGGCTAGAATATCGACCCGGTCACCCAACGCCCGCTCTGAGACGAGCAGCGGCAACTCCAGGAGTGGACGAGAAACCACTTCTCTCGCCGCCTCCCCGAAGTCGAGACTCTTCGCGAACTCCGCAGACAGCTTCACCCCTGTCGTCCATTCAGTTTGCGCGTCGAAGGGTCGTAAACGAAGTCAACGATGTCGCCCGACGCGATAAGCGACACCGCCTGATCTATGACCTCGAGGGGGACGACGTACCACTCGGATGGTTCGTACCGGCGTCCGTCCTTCCCGACCTGGCTTACGTCGAGGCGAACCTCGGCGAAGACGCGGTGCAGCAGGTTCTCGAGCGCCGAGGTCTTCATGTTGTAGGTGCGATAACTAGCCACTATCTCCACGGGAGCCATCAGGTACGTCGGCTGCTTCTCGGCGTGCGCGATGCGATCCTCGACAGGGCCGCGTGAAAACCCGATCTTGTGGAGATCCGTGATCGCAGAGATCTGCGGGTCGTCGCTGAGCGAGCGCAGGATGTAGACGTATCCCGTGGCCACGTCGTCAGCCAGGATCGACTCGAACGCTGCAGGAACGACGGCCTGGCCGTGCCCTTCGCCCATGCGTATGCCGAGCGACTGCCGGTACATCGAGGACTCGGTGCCGTTCTCGAAGATGACGCGCAGCCGCTCACGACGGTTCGCGCGCACCGTGGACTCCTTGTACTCGGTCTCGCCGACCTCCGCGATGAACAGCATCACTCCGTTGAGGACGAAGAACGATCCCTCGGTGATGTACTGGATGCCAGGGAACGACACCAGCTTCGTCGTGCCGTCGACGAGCTCCGCGTGTTTCTGCTCGAACAGCGATTCGAACAGCTCGAAGTTCTCCGCGCGCACACGCTGCGCGGCATCCACGGTGGTCTCGGGGCTCTTGCGCTGCGGCAGGTCGGAGGTGTCGAGAATTCCTGTGCCGTCGTCGAGCAGCCCGAGATCATCACCGTCGAGCAAATCATCGAGCGATGCGGGCGCTTCTGGCTCTGCGAGTAGTCCGAACTCGTCGAGGTGCGCCAGGGCGGCGATCTTCTCGTCGTTCGCCAGGATGCCGTCAAGTCGCGCGCCGAGCTTGCGCTCAGCGATCTCGCGGGTATCCGAGCGCGGCGCCCGGTCGTGCTCACGGTAGAACTCGACGATCTCCAGAAACGACCGCTCCAGCCGATCGGAGCTGGTGACCTTGGGCGCCTTCTCCGGGGTGTCAAGGAGGCCGTCTTCGTCCGAGTCGAAGATGCTCTGGAAGTCTATGTCGCTCATGATTCCTGCAACCTCTGCTGGGCGTCGTGCTCGCGCTTCTTCTTGCGCAAGAACAGCAGCGCCTCGCCGTATCGCTTCTCGGTCGGGTCATCGCTGCGCACGTCCGGCTGGCGGCGGTTGACCTTGGCGAACTGCTGGATCTTGGGCCAAAGCAGCAGCGCCTCCTCCTCGCTGACCTCGATGCGGGTCGCCGTGATCGTGTCCTGGATGATGCGCAGCACCTGCGGCGTCACCGACTTGGAAAGCACCTCGAAGGCGCGCTGGAACGGGTTCACTCGATCGATCAGGTTGATGTCGATGTCGTCGATGTTGACGAACTTGTCCGACATTCGGATGAATCGCTTGTCGCCGACCTCGCGCACCTCGCCGTTCTTGATCACAGAGTCGACGACGACCTGCTGGCGCAGTTCCTCGACCTGGGTCTCGTTGAGGTCGGGATAGCGCTCCCGGATGATCTTCGGGATCAGCACTTTGTTCGTGACCTCGGCATCGAGGTTTCCCGCTGCGGCTTTGACGAAGGTGTCGTCCTGCAGGATCGTCGCCTTCAGGTCGTTCAGGTCGGTCGCGACGATCTGCTTCACCCGGTCGGTCGACGGCTCTTTGAAGCCCTTGATGCGCAGCTCTCCGGGCTGCGGGGCATCGTCGTTGCCGGTCTTGGTTTTGAACGTGAAGTTCGGCGCCAACACCTGTTCCATGAGCAACGATGCCGTGATCGCCTTGAGCATGTTGTTGACCGACAGCTTCACCTCGTCGGTGGTCGCGTCGGGCTGAGCGATGAGGTTGGTGAACTGCGCGTGCTCCTTGCCCGAGCTGTCGCGCGTGACCCGCCCGATGATCTGGATCACCTCGGTGAGCGAGGCTCGGTATCCGACCGTGAGGGCGTGCTCCGCGAAGGGCCAGTCGAAGCCCTCCTTCGCCATGCCGAGCGCGATGATGATGTCGACCGCATCGCGTTCTTTGGAGGCGACGGACGTCAGGTAGTGGAGCGTCTCGGCGCGCGCGATCTGGTCGGTGTCGTCAACAAGGTCTGCCACGCGCACGATCTCGCCGTTGTCGCGGCGGCGAATCCGCATGACGTTCGATTCCTCGGTCACGGTCGAGATGACCTCACCGATCGCGTCGAGGATGAATCCGACCTCCTCGATCTTGTCCTTGGTCGACTCGCCGCTGTTGACGTTCGGGATGTGGATGATCGTCTTCTTGTCGAGATCGAGGATCTCGTGGATCGCGCTCGTGTAGCGGCCCTGGTAGAAGTGGTGCCCGATACCGAGCGACTTGAGATACTCGTACCCGTTGAGCGGCTCTTCGGACATTCGGTGGGGGTCATGGGGTGAGTCCGCCGGCGGCGAGGAGCATGCGGAG
>NZ_JAUF01000098.1:0-554 GCF_000585455.1 Microbacterium sp. MRS-1 | reverse complement strand
TCGCGTCACCGTTCAAGACTCACCCACCGAGGAGCGGAACCTCTTGATCAACACGCCCTAGCGCGGCTCGCTGTGGACGAGGAATTCAAGGGAGCTGGCCTAGGTTGGGGGCTACTCCGCGACGCGCTCATACGGTCTTTTCACATCAGCGGAAGTATTGGCGCGGCCGCCGTCTTGATCCACTGTCGTGACGAAAGCGCGAAGAGCTTCTACCTCCACCATGGTGACTTCCTTCAGTCCCCGATCGAGGACTTGCACCTCATGATCCCGATGAAGGAACTTCGGCGGTTCGCGGAGTGATCATTGACTTCGCCACCGTGAACCGTTCCGCCCATTCTTCGATGGGCCAATAACGGACCAGTGGTTCACCCAAGACCAAACTGACTGGATCCCACAGCCAGGCTGCACTGTCTGATTCGGTGACGATGCTGGCTACGTGCTCAGCAGCCTTGTCGAGGTTTCGATCGATCAGCGCGCAGCTCGCCAGATTTGTCGACGGCGCTCGAAAACTGGACAGTAGCGGCGCTTGAAAAGTGAACACTCAACGATTGGAG
>NZ_JAUF01000097.1:0-3418 GCF_000585455.1 Microbacterium sp. MRS-1 | reverse complement strand
CGCTCCGCCGCGAGCGGCGGGCGCACGCGGCCTACCTGGTGCTGCGCACCACGCTGGTGCTGTCCATGTCGATCCAGATCGAGATCGAGGGGACGCTCCCGTGGCGCCGCGCGCTGCTGACCAGCGGCGGCCAGGTGCTCGCGAGCTCGATCGCGCGTGAGCGCGGGGCCGCACGGGCGGACGAGGCACCCGACCAGACGTTCAAGGCGAACGTCCCGACCAGGCCGGCAATCGCCAGCACGACATAGGTGATCGCGAGCGGGGTCCAACGAGGCGTCATGCCGACATTCCCACGCGCGGGGCTCCGTCGCGGCGGACGAGCGCTCACGACGACACGGTGACCAGAACCCGGTGCCACCCCGTCGAGCCGTTCGGGGCGATCGGGGCACGCTGCTGCTCCTGCAGCTGGCCGTTCTTGTTCCAGGCGCGTACCGCGATGTAGTGGGTGCCGGGCGCGGCATCCCATTCGTACATCCACTGCACCCAGCTCTCGTCGTTCACCGGCGTGGAGATGGTTGCCGGGATCCAGCCGGTGTCGTCGATGTTCACCTCGACGCGGGCGACCCCGGTCGGCTGCGCCCATGCCATGCCCGCGACGGGGACCCGCCCCGGGGCGACGGGACTGCCGACCTTGGGCACGTCGACACGAGAGGAGAGCTTGATGGGCGCCTCGGCACTGTAGCCGCGCGGCGTCCAGTACGCCTCGTCGGCCGCGAAGGTCGTCACCTTCAGCTCGGTGAGCCACTTCGTCGCCGAGACGTATCCGTAGAGCCCGGGGACGATCATCCGCACCGGGAAGCCGTGCTCGGCCGGGAGCGGCTCGCCGTTCATCGCGACCGCCAGGATCGCGTCGAGCCCGTCATCCGTGAGCGCCGACAGCGGAGTGCTCGCGGTGTAGCCGTCGACGCTGCGTGAGAGCACCATGTCGGCACCGGCTTGCGGTCCTGCCATTCGCAGGATGTCGCGGACCGGCACGCCGAGCCACCGCGCGTTTCCGACCAGCCCGCCGCCGACCTCGTTCGAGACGCAGGTCAGGGTGATGCCGTACTCGTCCAGGCCCATGCCGACCAGATCGTCGAAGCTCAACTCGACGCGGCGCTCGACCATGCCGTCGACGACGAGGCGCCAGGTCGACGGGTCGATGGCCGGCACGGTGAGCGCCGTGTCGACGCGGTAGAAGTCGGCGTTCGGCGTGAAGAGCGGCGAGAGACCGGGAACGTCGAGCTCGGCGCCGGCGGGCACCGTCAGCGTTCGACGGGGTGCGGGCAGCTTCAGCGCATCGCGGATCGCGTCGACCGATGAGGTCGCGGCCGTCACGACGCGGGACGCGACGCCGACGATCACGGCGGAGACCCCGGCGACACCGGCGAGGCGGAAGAAGCCGCGCCGACCGAGGGCTTGTGCGTCGTCCGGGGCGGCGTCGATCGCGTCGGGGGCGGGCACGGGTCGCCGCCAGCGCCGAAGGCGACGCGCCAGCGCGACGAGGACGACGGATGCCGCGACCGCGCCGATCACAGGAGGAACGAACGACAGGGGCGTGACCCCGGTGCGAGAGACGACGGCCGCGGTGGAAAGCAGGCCGGCGATCGCGACGACCACCACGCCGAGGGGACTGCGCAGGTATTCGAGTACTCCGCCGATCGCCGAGGCGATGACGACGGCGAGACCGAGCCCCGCGAGGAGGGCGATCTTGTCGTTCGCCCCGAACGTCGCAATCGCGAACTCCTTGAAGGGCTGGGGGACGATGTCGATCACGAAGCCGCCGACCGCCAGGATCGGGCTGGCGCTGCGCGCGACGAGCAGGGCCAGCACCTCGGCGACACCGAGGAACACCGCCCCGCTGACGACACCCGCGAGGGCGGCGAGGGCGAGCGACGCGCGCCGGCCGGTGTGCGTGGTCACGATGATCTCCTGCCGCCGGGGTCGGGGTACCTGTGTTGTTCGGCACGGGCCGGAGATCGGATGGGTTCGGCGACCTAAGGTGGGGACATGATCCATCTCGTCGCGCGGCGCATCGACCCCGACCAGCGCGAACACGTTGTGGAGTGGTTACGCACCGTTGACGGTCCGCGTCGCGAAGAGGCGCTCGCCTCACTCGAGACGGAAGGCATCCGTCATGAGACGGCGATGATCCTGGAGGGCATAGACGGCCCGGTCATCGTCTATGCCATGGAGTCCGACGACGTCGAGCGAGCGCGCACCATCGCCGATGATTCACCCCGACCGATCGACGGGGAGCATCGAGCCGTGATGCGGGCAGCCGATGCCGGCGCGGCCGATGCCGACATCCTGCTGGACCTGCGGCCGGCATGACCGGCGGTTCGGGGTTCGACGTGGCGGACGACACCGTCGAGCTCGAACGGGATGAGGGCGATCACGGTTCCGCGCTCATCGTGCCCGCGGCATCCACCGGCGGGTCGGTGAAGGAGACCGGCGTGCCCGCTGCCTGCGCGTAGGCGATCTCCGCCGCAGTCGATGCACCGATGTAGCCGCCGGGATTGACGACGAGCACACGGTCGGCGAGATCGATCTTGTGCCGGTGGAGCGCATCGAGGACGGCCTTCTGCTCTGCGCTGACGGCGCCCTCCATCTCGCCGGGGGCGAGGACGATGACGCCCTGAAGGGTGAGGTCACGGTTCGCGTCGCTCATTTCGGCGACGAAGCGCGAGGAGCCGCAAATGCAGACGATGTCGGGGCGGACGGGCATGGCTCAGTGTCCCATCTCAGCCCTTCACAACTCCCTCGCGCGGGGCTTGGCCGTCGCCGTGCGCCGCTGTTCGACGCCAGGCACTTTGGCATCGCCACCGCAATGCGCTCCGCAGGATTCCGCGAAGCGATCTTTAGTTCAAAGAACGGCCACCGCCAAAGAACATGTCGGTAGTCGACGACACAAGCCTCATCGAGTCGACGGCCATGCGTACCGCTCGAGCTCAACTACCGTAGACCTCAGTGAAGAAGAACGATGTGTGCGAAATCGACGGCACGTCCTACACGGTGGAGTCGAAACTCGGCCAGGGGGGCGCCTCAAATGTGTGGCGCGTGCGCTCCAGCGCCGACGGCCGCGCTTACGCACTCAAACAGATCCGAAAGCTGGGCGGATCCACTAAGCGCGATGAGCGCTTTCGCAACGAGATTCGGTTCGGTATCGAATCCGAGCACCCACACGTCGTGAAGGTTCACGCCTGGGCCGAAGACGATTCCAGTTTCTATTACGTCATGGATCTGTACTCGGCGAGCCTACGCCAGGTGATTACCGAGGAGCTCGCTGACGAGGTGCTGCTCGACTACATCTGCCAGCTGTGCGAGGGCCTGATGTACGTGCATGGTGAAGGCATCGTGCATCGAGACATCAAACCGGCTCTTCGCAGTTGAGGGTGTAGTCGAGGGTCGGCGGCTGGTTCGCGGATAGACGTCGAGG
>NZ_JAUF01000096.1:0-9213 GCF_000585455.1 Microbacterium sp. MRS-1 | reverse complement strand
TCTCGCGACACACCTCAAGGATCGCCCACCCGCCCCACAACAGCATTTAGCAACACGGCCTAGGCCGCAGTGCTCGCAGAGCCAGGCGTCCAGCTTCGGATGCGGGATGAGCAGATGCAGGCAGCTCGTGCAGCGCGGAAGCGCGAGGTCGAGCAGTTCGTCAGCCCCATCGAGTCGGCTCATGCCGAGAAGGTACTGCGGGGGATGGGCGTGCGTGCGACTTTTCCACAGGTCGATAGGTTGAGTACGTGACCGACGAAAATCTGCCTGAGTTGCCGCCTAAGAAGACGACCTGGAGCGCGGATATCAGCGCGCACAAGGGTGCCTATATTGCGAACGGGGTCGGTTTACCTTCGCTCGTAGTCGGCTCATTCATGACAGCGATGCCGCCGATGGGGTGGCTCTGGCCAGGACCGGTCCTACTGAGCGCTGCCGGTATCCTCATCACTGCTGGGTTCGTGAAGTATCAGAAGGCTGATTCTGACCGCACGGACGAGAAGCTCCGCCAGCTTCAGGCGCAGGTGACTGAGGCGCTCAAATCCAACACGCGGGCGACAGCCGAGCTGGAGGCAGCAGCTACCAACCTGGACGCCGCCCGCGACGCAGTGAGCACCGCAGCGGAGGCGCTTCGTGCGAGCGTGACGCCCGCAGACTCGGAGCATCCGCAAGCGCCGACCCTTGGCAATCGCCTCCGTGTTCTCCTGAAGCGGTGGCTCCCGAGCTGACCGTCGGAGGTCAGCCGTAGCCTCACCGTATGCCGGTGGGAGCGTTCATCATCCGACCTGATTCGACGCGAGCTGAGGCCATCGACCTGGTCGCGGACCCTGGCGGCTCGACGCATCTCACGGCGCTACGGAACGCGCTTGATTGCCGCTTCGTGGACCGGGTGACACTCGAATCGGACACGGTGGACGCGTGGCTGGACGATGAGTATCTCTACTCACAGGCGGAACCGAATGAGCTGGGTACGAATGTTCTACGCGCGTACGGCGTGGACTTCGGTGACGGCATGCTTCTCGGGTCGGTCATCTTCGCTGGTCACGATGGCGCGGGGCGTATGCGCTCGCTGACCGAGCGCGAGCAGGCTGTTCTTCGCAACGCGGTGCGGCAGGCACGCGTGATGTGATGCCAATAGTGTCGATATGTGGCACGAGACATCGACGACCTCTCAGGTGCGGAGCTTCGGCGGATTCTCCGCGAGATGCTTCACACGAACTCTGACTATGCAGGCCGGTACTCCCTCCTCCTGAGAGTCCTTGACTCGGAGAGCGAGCGACGCAGGGGAAGCGTTCTGAGCGAGGCCGATGTCGCTGAGGCTTACATGCCGGTCTATGAGGCGATTCGTGACCTCGGGGATGCTACAGACCGCGGTCCCGAACTCGAAGCGGAGGCACTGTTCTACCTTCAGCGCGCCGAGGAATCGTGTGACATGCATCGCTCCACTGCGCCTGCTCCGCCGTCAGACCTTGACGACTGGATAGACCCTACGCGGCGACTGACCCGGCGTGACCTTCATGAACTTCAGCAGCTCTTCACGCGAGTTGTCGAAGCCACGCGGCTGCCTAGCTTTGACTGGGAGGCGCATTGGCTGAACAGCCTGGTGCTCGCCGACGATGAAATCGCGCCCGACTTCCCGGCTCGCGAAGCAGTGAGCGACGAGTGGGCTTTCCTCATACACGAGAGCGGATGGCTCGCTTCTGACGAGCGCATCGCGCCCGGCATTGCTGCTTACGTCGGAACACTGATGGGGCGAGCCGCTGTTCTCGGTCGCCAAGCGGCCGAGATGTTCCACGACGTGTACCGCGAGAAGGTCGTGACGCATCTCGGCGTCGAAGCCGCGTTCGCGCTCACCCGGATGGAACTTGAAGTCATCGGGCGCGCCCGCGCAATCGTCGTCCCGACGCTCCAAGGGCAGCGCGTGAAGGCTTACGTCGCGGCACGGCTGTACGACCTTGGCCTCGCGGGCAAGATGACCGGGGCTGAGGCCGATGAGATTGCCGAGCTGACAGCCCTCATCCCGACACTCGAAGAACTGGATGGCGAACCGGAGGTGTTCCAAGACCCGCCTCCGAAGCGCACTAAGCCACCCCTGAAGCGGTGGACCTTGAACGCCGGGGCTGCGGCGCGGTGGCTCCACGCGAGCAAGAAGGGGCCAGACCTGTACTGGAAGCTCAGTGAGGCTGTTCATGGAGGCGCGGTCATCGAGGAGGCTTGGTTCGCCAACGGTGAGGCGTTCGGTGTGGAGCTGGTGCGTCGCTGCGGCGAGAACATGCGCTCCGAACTTACGGAGCTGAACGCGGCGTATCTCCGGTACGCGACATATGGCAGGATGAACGCGGGGTAACGCTCCCCGACCTGTAGAGGACTGTTCCCAGTCGCCGGACTTCGGTGGCTGGGCCGCTCTCACTACAGGAAAGGACGGCCACCATGGCTAAGAGCGCCCACCCCATCATCGAGACGAACGTTGTTCGACTCAGCGGTTCTGCACTCGTGCGGAACCAGACTGTCAAGCGACTCCGCGAGTACGGGTATAGCGACGAGTACATCTCAATGCAGATGAACGTGTTCGACTTCCTCGGGGCGGACTCGACGTACTTCATGAACTCCTCGGTTCCGGGGCGTCAGGTCGTCGAAGTCTTCCGCCCGTGACGACAGCGGCCGG
Organism: Microbacterium sp. MRS-1; assembly: GCF_000585455.1. Classification (NCBI taxonomy): domain Bacteria; kingdom Bacillati; phylum Actinomycetota; class Actinomycetes; order Micrococcales; family Microbacteriaceae; genus Microbacterium; species Microbacterium sp. MRS-1. Next base: position 6,551 of record NZ_JAUF01000096.1, on the reverse strand, counting down.
ACCTGTGAGCAATCGCAGGTCCGGCCTTCTTTGTTTCTGGCGTCTGTCAGAAGTCAGTCTCGCCATATGTGGCAGGATGAGTGCGGGGTAACTCATCTGACCTGTAGAGGAATGTTCCCGGTCGCCGGACTTCGGTGGCACGGGCCGCTCACTACAGGAAAGGACGGCCACCATGGCTACGAGCGCCCCCACAATGAACTCTTACGAGTTCGGAAACTACTCCCTCGATTCGAGGGAGCAGGTCGTCAAGGAGCTTCGCGGCTTCGGGTTTATGGATGAGGTCATCCAGACCCATCTCGACATCGTGGATGCAGACATTCGCAGAATCGGGCTGGGCGGATGCGTCCTCCTGAACCTCTGCGTCACTCCGCCAGTCATGGTGACAGTGCGCGGTGGGAAGTTGGCGCGGCGCTGACGAGAGTCAGGCCCAAGAGCAATCGCGGGCCTGACTCTTCCCGCGTAACGACAGGATGATGTGGAAGACCTCACTCAGACGCCCCGCAACGAGCTACGGCGTGCGTTGAGGCAGCTCGACGACGCGTTCGCAGTTGAGCCTGACCCTGCCGCGCCGTACATCGAACTGATGCGGCAGCCGGTCATCGCCGCGATGACGCCAACGAAGGCCTACGCGCAGCTTCACACGTCATTGAACGACTCCGCCGACGCCCTCGACGCACTCGCTGGGTTGCGGCCGACACTTCAGTTCCCTCATCTTCGGTCTGCCATCGAAGCAGGGACGATGCTTCGATATCTGACTGAAGACCCCGACAAGCTCTATGACGCGTATCTCCTGGTTCTTGACGCAGACTGGAGAAAGCAACGTGACACCGCTGAGCGCCCATTCAGTAAGGCCTACCAGGTGCGGACCGGCAACGAGCCGCCGACGCGCTACTGGACGCACTCTGCGCAGCTCACGTACTGGCGACGCAACGACACGGATACCCGTGTCGTCTCTGAGCTAGAGAAGACATGGGGGAAGCTGAGTGCCTACTCCCACGGCTCGTTCGTCGTCACCGGATGGGGCGAGGAGGAAAGCTGGGGAATCGTGCAAATGGACGTGGACCTCGGCGTGTCTATCTGGGCGCTGGCGGAGCTTGTCACCGTGTGTGCGCGCCAAATCATGACCGCGAAAGGGCATTCCGCTTCGTCCTAAGAAACCCGTGATACAGTGTCAGATGTCACCTTCTCTTGTGGCAGCCCGATATGAGGCATCAAGAGAAAGGGACGAGTGAGACCTCACCTCGTCAGACACCATGAACGCATCGAGCAACGCAAACGCGTACATCACGTTCAACCGCGCAACCGCTGAAGAACTCGCTGAGTTCGACGAACGCTGGGCACCGCACGTAGCTCAGTACGGCGACCGTTCCTACAAGGAACTGCGCACGCTCCACGAGCGCCGCGGATTCTGGGCAGCGGGTGACCCGAACCTCGACGGCATCGACGCGCGAGGATTCGACTGCGAGTTCATTCACATTCGAACCGGCGAAGAGCGCGACGAGGCTGGTTACGACTGGCGCGGCTTTGACGAAGACGGCTTCAACGAGGACGGGTTCAACGAGGCAGGGTTCAACCGGCAGCATTTCGACCGCGAGGGCTACAGCGAGCTGGGCTTCAACATTGCCGGGCTTCGGCGAGATGGCTACAGCGAAGCCGGATATGACCGAAACGGCTTCGACCGTCAGGGGTACAACCGCGACGGACGCGACCGAGCGGGGTTCGACCGCAACGGACTCGACTGGCGCGGTTTCCTCCGAGATGGGACGCACCCTGAGACCGGTACTCGCTGGGATAAGCACGGACTCGACCGAGATGAAAAGGACGCGGACGGGTATCGGTACGGCCGCTGGGACGACCAGGGATACGACCGTGACGGCTACGACCTGGCTGGTTTCGACAAAGACGGCGTGCGTCGTGATGGGTCGGTGCGCGATGCTGATGGATTCGATGCCGACGGCTACAACGAGGATGGGTATGGCCCGGAGTTCTCGTCTGACCGAGACCGTCCAGAGCGGTTCCGCGACCGGCGCGGTTTCGGTCTGGACGGCCTGGACGACAACGACCGCAACCGACACGGCCACTTCCAGGGCAGTCGCGGTGAATCGCTGTGGTGGGTGTCCGTTAAGTCGCAGCCGTGGTACCTGCCCACGAATAGCAAGAGCGAGGTGAGCACTGGTTTCCCGTACACACGGAGCAATGTGCGGCCCGACGACATCCACTTCGACTGCACGTACGGTCCCCGGCGCGGCGCCGGAGTCGTGATTCATGGGCGAAACCACCTCTCACTTCACTTCCGCGCTCGTGAGCTGTTCGTACTGGGTCAGCGACTCGCTGATGACCGCGCGCAAGGAATCGAGACACCCCACATGGCGTCCGACGTGAAGACGTGGGTTGACAATCTAGAAGCGCTGCGCGGTGAGGCCATCGCGGCCATGCCTTACAGGCACCTGAGCTATGAGCGACGCGACCGGCAGATGATGGCGCTCGCGCTTCGTGCGGGACTTGGGTACGCGCAGCCGACGCGGCGTGAACTCATCGAACTCGGCTACGAGGAGAAGGTGCGGCACTACGCGCCGACCCTGAAGTGGCGGAAGCGTTCGACGCTCGGGAGTGCGGCATGAGTGGTGAGTCGAGTTCTCACATCATCGCCGGGCATGTCTATGCGGCTGCACTCAACACCGGCCGGTCTCACGCGCGGTCCGCGGTGTCATCGGCGCTCGCCCTGACGAAGAGCGCGGGTGTACATCTCGATTCGTCCGTGTTCCTGCGGCTTGCACTCAGGGAACTCGACGCGGTCGAGGATGCCCAGTCTCAGGCTCGCCCTGAGGAGAAGGAGCTGGCGCGCGCCATGACGGATGAGGGGAGGAGCTACAACGAGGTCGAAGCTGTATTGGAGTACCTTCGCGCGGCGGCGCAGCAGAACGTCAACGCGGAAGCTGTAATCCACGACGCGTACGCAGACTACGAGGCCGCTCATGCGGACCCATCGTTGGATGCGTTCTAGAGGTCAGCCGCGCCGCACGGCCCTCAGTAGCCGGAGGGCCAGCTCGTCCATCCGGCTACCGTCGCCCCACAGCTCCGCCGCACGTTCGTCGGACACCGGCCAGGGCTCGCTGCCCATCGCATCAAGGTGAGCGCGGGCCTTGGCCATCGTCGCGGCCGTCGCCTCGGACCATCGGTCCGGTCCCGAACCCGCGTAGAACGCAGCCACAGCCTCGCGGAGCGTCCGGAACGGTGACGGTGCGCTCTCGCGTCGCCGCTGCTCCACAAGCTCCATCAGCGCCGCCTCAGCCTCGGCGGGGGAGTCGCCGAACTTCCTGAGTGCGCGGAGCTTCCCGGTCGCAGGGTCATGCCACTGCGTTGTCGCTGCGAACGGTTTCGGCGGGGGAATGGCGGACCACGCTGTGACCTCGCGCACGCGGACAACGCCATGCTCTCCGGGCGGGATGGCGGGACGTGGTGACACGTGACGAGACTACTGCGCCACATGGTGACATTTGACAATCTATGCGAGAGTGCGATACATATACATTGTCATTCGTCACCGAGTGCGGCAGAAGTTCAGAAAACAACTGGCGGAGTCGCGAGCTGACTTACGCCGCTGACATCTGGTGGTGAACGAATCGGCTCCGCGATGACGGTGCCGACGGGCCACAGAAGAGCGGCCAAACCTATGACATTTGCCGGGAGAAACGGGGTCGAAAAATGAAGCTCGGATACGCACGCGTCTCGACCGCACAGCAGGACCACGCTCGTCAGCTCGCCGCGCTCGAAGCCGCCGGATGCGAGAAGGTCTTCACCGACAAGTGGACTGGAGACTCCGCGCTCCGCGGGCGCTCCGGCGGCTCAGAGCTGATGCAGCACGCCCGTCACGGGGACCGCATTGTCGTGACCGAGTTGGCCCGAGCCGGACGCCGCCCTGCCGCCCTGCTCACTTGGCTCGACCAGCTCGCTGAGAACGGCGTCGAGTTCGAATCGCTGAGTGAGGGCATTGTCATCGTGCCGGGGGAGAGCAACCCTCTTGGGCGTCTGCTGGTCCACCTGCTCGCGGCTGTCGCTGAGTTGGAGCGCTCCGTGCTCCTCAGTAGGGCGGCAGCGGGCCGGGAGGAGGCGATGAAGAAGGGTGTGCGTTTTGGACGGCCGGAGCTTCTCGACGCCGCATCCAAGACTCGCCTAGTGCGCCTGTACAAGGCGTCGCTCGCCGATGGCCTCAGCGCAACGGCATCAGCTCGCGAGACAGGGAGAGCCTTCTCTGTTTCCGAGCGAACGGTCTGGCGCGTCGTCAAGGCTGCTGAGCAGTCGAAGGCGGGTGCCGCCGCGTGAGAATCCTCATCGACTCCACCGCCGTCGTCCTCGACAAGCGCGTCCTCCACCTGGTCGCGGGCGCCGACGACGCGCGCCGCATCGCAGCCGAGGGTAGTCCTGACGCCTTTCGCATCGGCCTGGCCGCGCTCGAACGCCTGTGGCGACTCATGGAACAGCACGAGGTTGTCGTCTATGTGCCGTTCTCCGACCTTCAGCGGGGGACCGGCGAGTACCTGCGTAAGCAGGGCGTGACCGTCACCTGGCGCACATGGCGCGAAGAACGGGAACCGGCGGATGCCGCGGTCGTCGCGCAGCGCGGACTCGACCGGAGCGCAGACTTCGTGCCGCCGCTGCACCTGTATGAATGGGATGTGCCCCGATGACCGAATACGCCGTCACCATTGCTGCCGAGTGCATCGCGCTACCCCTCGATGAGCACACCGACCTCGCGACCATCGCGCAGGCGCTCGCGCATCGCGACCTGACCGCCGACTTCGCGCCCTTCGCGATGAGCGTCATGGCCCTTGACGGGCTGCTGATGCTCCGCGACAACGTCGCTGAGGTCGGCATCTACGTCCCCGAGCACCAGGCCGCGCGCTACGCCGACCTCAGTCCAGTGCTCGCCGGGTGGGGCATCCACATCGTGCACCGCTACTCCGGCATCGTCGTTGCGCCTGACTTCGCCGCGGTCACCTGCCCGCCACTGCGCTTCGCACACGACATCGCATGCCGTGCGCTCGACCTCGTGGGGGTGTGAGTGGGACTCATCATCGTCGAATCGACCGTCGTCGCGTATGCCGCTCAGCCGCGCCTCGCCGCATGGAAGCGTGGGCAGCTCCAGCGGCTCATGGAGGTCATCGTCCGCGAACACGATGAGCTGCTGGAAGCCGACGGTGCGGTGTACTCCGCCACGGCGCTTCACGCTCTCACCTACGCGCGAGCCGCGGGTGCCCAAGTCGCCGTCTACACGCCTCAGCACGAGGCCGGGGCGCGGCGGTTCTTCATGTATCAGGGCATCCCGCTCGTGCAGGAGACGTGGACACACCTCGTGGAGCGAAACCCCGGCGCCGCCTACCTGACGACCGTTCTACTGAAGCGCAGCGCGCCCCTCGACGTGCACCCCCGCTTCAGTCCCACTCGCCTCACGCACCTCGGGCTGACACCGCTGCACGTCGCTCAGGCTCTCGACCTACTGAACATCCGGAGGCCCGCATGACCACAGTCTTGGCTCTGCACTCGCGCGCCATCTGGGCGCCGCACCCTCGCGCGCCCTTCGATATCGCTGAGCGGCTCATCCTGGAGCAGTGCGGCGGTTTCGTCCGCCTCGGCTGGGGTGCTCACGTAGCCCTTTCCGACTGGGAGCAGCGGCTCAGCCGCCTGTACGCCGCGGTCCCGCACGACCGAGTCGTCATCTTCGGGCACAGCGACACCGACCACGTCGCGATGACCCGGATGGGCGTCGTTCCGCATCAGCCGCTCCGGGCCATGGTCACGGAGTACGACGCCGACGAGATGGCCAATGGAATCGCTCGGCTCGCGGATAAGGACGGGGACTACGACGAGCTGGTCGTCGTCATGAGGGCGCCGTACGGTGACGAGTTGCCGACCGAGATGCGGCAGCGACTGGAATGGCTCGTGCCGACCGGTACGCGGGTCCGCGGTCATCTCGTCGATGAGCGCTTGGGTGCCTTGGAGCGTGATTTCGTGGACCTTGGGGGATACGGGCCACCCGAGGCGGAGGAGCTGCTCAGCATCCTCGACTGGCGCCCGCTCGACACCGACGAGGCGGTCTGAGCTAGCCGCCTTCACCGCGCGAAGGCTCAGCCGCCTACACGTCCGTATGACACGACACCACACCTTCATTCACGTCTCCGCGCTCGTGCGCGGACCGGTCGGACCAGAGAGCTTCACAGAAGGAGAATGGGCGCCGCCCGCCGCGACCGTCGCTGAGCGCGAACTCGTCGCGCGTCTCGGCGGTTACCGCGTGCACCCGTTCGGCGGAATCACGCTCGGCGATGCGCAGACCCGCGAAGACCTTGCATTCCTCGACGACGTGACGCTGCTCGCTTTCCGCTCTGAGGCTGCACGTCTCGAAGTCGCCCAGAGCCTTTTCGGACGCTCCGTCACCACCTCCGTCCCCGGCGCTGACTGGGACCAGCGTCACACGCCCACCGTTCTTGCAGACCTAGGCCGTGTTGCTAAATCCATTGCAAGGCTGCGGAGAGGCAGAGCCCGGCTGCGTATGA
>NZ_JAUF01000095.1:0-1054 GCF_000585455.1 Microbacterium sp. MRS-1 | reverse complement strand
ATCAGCCTGGCCGCTTATGAGCAGGCCGCGAAGAACAGGAACACCCTCCGATGACCACCACCACACTCACAGCCGCGTCGACCTACCAGCAGCTGCGCGGACACCTCCAAGAGCTGAAACTCGCCGACGCCGCCGATGCTCTCCCTGCCGTTCTCGACCAGGCCACCGCGGAAGGCTGGACCCTCACCCACGCGCTGGAACGATTGCTGCAGATCGAGGTCACCGCGACCGACGCCCGCCGCCTCGCCGGCAGGTTCCGGTTCGCGAACCTGCCCACCGGCGCCACCCTCGACGACTTCGACTTCGACCACGCCGCCGGCATCGACAAGTCGTTGCTCGCCGAGCTGGGCACCTGCCGCTACATCGACACCGCGACCAACGTGCTGCTGATCGGCCCGCCCGGGGTCGGGAAGACGCACATCGCCACCGGGCTCGGGCACGCCGCCGTGAAGGCCGGCTACCGTACCTACTTCACCTCCGCCGCGGACCTCGCAGCACGCTGCCACCGCGCCGCGATCGAAGGGAAGTGGGCGACCATGATGCGGTTCTTCTCCGGCCCGACTCTGCTCATCATCGACGAACTCGGCTACCTGCCACTGCCCGGCGAAGCCGCCTCAGCACTGTTCCAAGTCATCAACCAGCGCTACCTGAAGACTTCGATCGTGATCACCACGAACCGGCCCGTCGGAGCCTGGGGCGAGATCCTCGGCGACACCACCGTCGCCGCCGCCATGCTCGACCGACTCCTCCACAGATCCGTCGTCGTCACCCTCGACGGAGACTCCTACCGACTCCGCCACCACGCCACCGCAGCAGACGAACTCCGCCGCGTCACCACCGGCACAAACCTGCGCTAACCTGATCCCGCGACCTGAGGAACTTCGATGAGCAACTCCGGGGAGATTCGCTGAGCGCCGTCACCGACGCGTGCTCACCCCGGCGAGGTAGCAGTCCGCGACGACCGTGATCATCGCCGTCTCTGCGCGTTTGCCGGCTCTTCGCAGTTGAGGGTGTAGTCGAGGGTCGGCGGCTGGTTCGCGGATAGACGTCGAGG
>NZ_JAUF01000094.1:0-2127 GCF_000585455.1 Microbacterium sp. MRS-1 | reverse complement strand
TGTCGACGGCGCTCGAAAACTGGACAGTAGCGGCGCTTGAAAAGTGAACACTCAACGATTGGAGAGTGATCACTTTGGAGGACTGGGCGTTGATCCGGAGGCTGGCCGGCGAGGGCGTGCCGAAGGCGCATATTGCCGAGCGGTTGGGGATCTCGAGGACCACGGTCATCAAGGCGGTGAACTCGGAATCGCCGCCTCACTATGAGCGGACAGCGGCGCCGACGTCGTTCACACCGTTCGAGTCGCGGGTGCGTGCGTTGCTGCTGGAGACGCCGACGATGCCGGCGACGGTGCTCGCGGAGCGGGTCGGGTGGACGGGCTCGATCCGGTGGTTCCGTGACAACGTGAAGCGGTTGCGGCCCGAGCAGCAGCGTCTCGATCCCGCGGATCGGATCACGTGGGCGGCGGGGGACGCGGCGCAGTGCGATTTGTGGTTCCCGCCGAAGAAGATCCCGCTCGAGGACGGGACAGCGAAGCTGTTGCCGGTGCTGGTGATCACCCCGGCGCATTGCCGGTTCACGACGGGAGTGATGATCCCGACTCGGAAGACCGAGGATCTGCTGCTCGGGACCTGGCAGCTGATCGAGCAGCTCGGCCGGGTTCCGCGTCGGCTGATCTGGGACAACGAGCCCGGCATCGGGCGAGGACGCCGTCACGCGGACGGAGTCGACGCGTTCATGGGAACCCTCGCGGCCAAGCTCGTGCTGCTGCCGCCGCGGGATCCGGAATCGAAAGGGATCGTGGAACGCCGCAACGGTTGGTTCGAGACATCGTTCATGCCGGGCCGGTCATTCGCCTCGCCCGCGGACTTCAACGAGCAGTTCACCGACTGGCTCGGAGTCGCCAACCAGCGGAGGGTGCGCACCCTGGCCGCCTCTCCGATCTCGCTGCTGCCTGCGGATCTGGCGGCGATGTTGCCGTTGCCGCCGATCCCGTTGCATCTGGGCTGGCGGAACCGGATCCGGCTCGGCCGCGACTACTACGTCCGCATCGACACGAACGACTACTCCGTCGACCCGCGCGCGATCGGCAGGATCGTCGACGTCACCGCGGACCTGGACCGGGTCCGCGTCCGCCTCGATGGACGGATCATCGCCGACCACACCCGTGTCTGGGCGCGAGGAATGGTGATCACCGACCCCGCGCATCGAGAAGCTGCGGCCGTCCTACGACGCGAGTTCCAGCAGCCGCGACTTGTTCCAGTCGGCGACGATCTGACTCGGGATCTCGCGGACTACGACCGCGCGTTCGGGCTCGTCGAGGGGAGCAACTGATGGCCGGCAAGACCGACGTCGCAAAGCAGATCACCTATCTCGCCGGCGCACTCAAGGCACCCCGGATCACGGAGGCCGCAGCCCGGATGGCGGACCAAGCACGCGACGCCGGTTGGTCGTTCGAGGACTACCTCGCCGCCGTCCTCGAACGCGAAGTGAGCGCTCGCAACGCCTCCGGCGCGGAGCTGCGGATCAAAGCCGCTGGCTTGCCGAGCCGGAAGACGCTCGAGGACTTCGACTGGGACGCGCAACCGGCCACTCGGCAGCAGATCGCCGCGCTCGCTTCAGGAGGGTTCCTCCTCGAAGCGCAGAACGTGGTCCTGCTCGGCCCTCCCGGGACGGGGAAGACGCACCTCGCGACCGCGCTCGGGATCGTCGCTGCCCGCCACGGGCACCGGGTGTTGTTCGCGACTGCGACGGACTGGGTCACCCGCCTCACCGACGCCCACCGGCAAGGCAACCTGCCACGAGAGCTCACCCGGCTTCGCCGTTACGGGCTGATCATCGTCGACGAAGTCGGCTACCTCCCGTTCGAACAAGACGCCGCCAACCTCTTCTTCCAGCTGGTCTCGTCACGCTACGAACACGCGTCGCTGATCCTGACCTCGAACCTGCCGTTCTCCGGCTGGGGTGGCGTCTTCGGCGACCAGGCCGTCGCCGCCGCGATGATCGACCGGATCGTTCACCACGCCGACGTCCTCACCCTCAAAGGGGCCAGCTACCGCCTCCGCGGCAGAGGCATCGACAGCCTCCCCAGCATTCGCACCACCACCGACGAGACCCCTGGCTAGACTGCCCGCAACCGTTCACTTTTCGAGCGCCGAAAGTGACCAGGATTCACGCGCCGCCGACA
>NZ_JAUF01000093.1:0-12190 GCF_000585455.1 Microbacterium sp. MRS-1 | reverse complement strand
CGCGACACACCTCAAGGATCGCCCACCCGCCCCACAACAGCATTTAGCAACACGGCCTAGGAGCGCACAGCCGATGAGGAAGCTGAGCGTGCGCCAGACCGACCAGCGTCGACGCCGCACCCACATGCGCACGGCCCCGGCGATGTAGAGAACCGCGAGCAGCCCGGCGAACACGGGTAGCACCGGAAACGCCCCAGGAACCACGGCGAAGTAGTCCGGGAAGGCGGGTGCGACGTCGGGGATCCACGGAGTCATCGACGGGTCCCCTCCGGCCCGTCGATGAGCTGAGCGATGAGCACCGACATCAGGGTCGGGGGAACTTGATCAGGCCTCCCGCCACCAGGAAGACGACTGCTGCCGCGGGCTGGATCCCAGTCCAGACAGGTCCGGCGAACGGGAAGGGCATCACCGGATTCCACAGGACGGCGATGGCGACGAACACGGGGATCCACCACCAGTGGCGCGCTTGCACGGCGAACCATCCGACGATCACCGCGAGGATCGACGTGGCGTAGAGCACGACCGGGGCCCAGTCGCTTGCCAGCAGCACGGGGGCGAGGAAGAGTACCGCGGCTGCGAGCAGGCTCGGCGCCAGAGCATTCCGCTGATATGTGGAAGGGGTCCGCTTCTTCTGCGTCATGATTTCTCCATACGTTCGCTCATCTCCTCTGAGGCCAGCGACGGAGTGGGTGCAGCGTTCTCCTCTGCGCCGTGGCGGCGCCGAACAAGCCCGATGGCCAGCACGATGGCACCGACGCCCAGCGCCACGTCTGCCAGGTTGCCGATGAAGAGGTCTGAGTAGGCGAGGAAGTCGGTGACGTATCCGCGACCGAATGCAGGGGGTGCGAAGAGACGGTCCAGGACGTTGCCGATGGCCCCGCCGAGGACGAACCCGATACCGACCGCCCACCAGGTGGTGCGAGAACGGACTGCACTCACGAACAGCACGACCGTCACCACGACTCCGATTGCGGTCAGCAGCGGCGTCGCTCCGGAACCGAACGACAGGATGGCACCCGGGTTGAACGCGAGTTGCAGCCCGAGGAGGTCTCCCAGCAGCGGAATGCGCTCCGTGGTACTCAATTGCGCCAAGGCGACAGCCTTCGACACCTGGTCGATGATGACCGTCGCGCCGGCGACGGCGAATGCAAAGGCGTACTTCGGCACCCGTGCGCCCATCGTCACGCTCCCCTGTCCGTCTTGGCCACGGCACGGTCCCGGCGGCGGCGCTTGCATCCGGCGACGGCGACACCGACAGCACCAGCCACGAGGACGAACCCCATGCCGGTCACAAACAGGATGCCGAGGAACCCGAGATCGTCTCGCTCCACCGGCCGCTCCCCATTCTGCCGTTGGGGGTGGTCGTCGGACTCCGTCTCTTCGACCGTCGGCGACGGCGAGGGGGGTGAGGTCGGCCCGGGAGCGGAGGACGTGGTCGCTGGTGCGACATCCCCAGCGGCGGACGCTGAAGCAGCAGGCGACACCAGCAGAACCGTCGCGGCGATCGGCAGCACGCACGCGACGGTGACCCACGCATACATCCTCACGGCTATCGGATGTTTCATGTGTGATCCTCGTTTCGGTTAGTGGTGTCGTGCGAGCGTGTTCAGGGGCGCTTCATGATGTGACGCGCTATCGAGATCGCGTCACGGCGTGCGCCGGCGAAGGTGTCGGCGTCCCGGCTGCCGTAGGTCGGCATACCCACAACGAACAAACCCGGGACGCCCGTGGTCCCGCGCTTCCCACGACCGGATGTAGCATCGAGTACCCTGCGGGGAAGCCATCCGTCCGCGGGCCGGTATCCGGTCGCGAAGATGATCGATTGCGGAGCGATTCGCCGGCCGTCGTCGAAGACGATGTGCGCTCCGTCCGCGGCGACCGCCGCAGACACCACGTCGATACCAAGCTGCGCCCATTCTGGATCCAGCGAGAGGGCCGCCGCGCCTCTCGCGTCTGTACGACGTCGCCCGACGAGGCGCCGTATCGGTCGACCTGCCGAGGCATACGTCGGTCGGGAGGACAGCGTGACGCGGTGCGTGCTGCTGAGTTCGCGTGCGATCTGCTGGCCGCTGTGACCGGCTCCGACGACCAGAACGTCGCCGCGGGGAATCTGACCTGGTCCGTGATAGTCCGCGCTGTGAACCATGATCCCCGGCACCGCGGCACCCACCGCCCACCCCGGAGTCCGAGGTCGAGCCGCCGCCCCCGTCGCGCAGACGACGTTGCGCGTCTGTACCGGCCCTTCATTCGTTGACAGGAGGAGAGTCGAACCGTCTCCCAGACGTTCCACACCTGTCGCTCTGATGCCCCACATCGTCGTGACCCCCAAACTCGACTCGACGTCGAGGAGATGCTGTTCGATCTCGCGCGGTGACGGGCGTCGATAGGGGTCACCGGTGAGATGCTGGCCGGCGACCGTGCTGCGGCCGGCCTCGGTCAGGAGTTCCATGGACGACCAGCGGAAGGCCCACGAGCGTTGCCCGTCGGGGTTGCTGTCGATCACGGCAAAATCCCGTTGCGGCTGCAGGCCCGAACGTGAGAGTTCGGCGGCGACAGAGAGACCGGCATGGCCGGAGCCGACGATGATCACTCGACGGTGAGAGAGCCCCCGGAGTTTCATGTTCGCTCGCCCGCTGAGACAATCGCAGTCTCCAGGTCGTCGTAGCGCTCGAGCGTGATGGCGTCGCCGTTCACGAAGAACGTCGGAGTTCCGCTCACTCCCAGTGCCCGACCGTCGTTGTAGTCGAGATCGACTCGTGCGACCGTTGCGGGATCCGAGATCGCGGAATCGTAAGCGGCCATGTCCAGGCCCATCTCCTCCGCGAAGCCTCGGAACAGGCTCGCCCGCGATTCCGGGGCTTCACCCCACTCGGCCTGCGTCTCGAAGAGCTTGCGATACATCTCTTCCAGGCGTCCCTGCTGCGCCGCCGCTTCGGCGGCGAATGCGGCGTTCCTGGAGTTCAGGTGCCCCGGCAGAGGGAAGTAGCGGATGACGTAGGTGATCTCGCCGTCGTATCGCTCCCGAAGGTCTTCAACCACGGGGTAGAAGGCACCGCAAGCCTCGCATTCGAAGTCGAGGAACTCGACGACCGTCACCGAGCCGTCTCCCCCATCGTCGAGAACGCGTGAGTTCTCTCGCAGGACCTGTGCCCTGGAACCTCCGTCCTCAGATCCTGGCGGCGAACCGTTTCGCTGGTTGATGAGGACGACGATCACCGCGACGATGATCAGAACGATGGCGGCGGCAAGGGCGACGAGACCGGCTTTCACGGCGGGTTTCATCAGGTACTCCAAGGACTGTTGACACGGTCGAAGATCGAGCGAACGCTCGATGGGGTGCACGCCCGCGAGGCGCGGCACTCCGAGATGTCAGGTCCGCGAGATGCTGAGAGTCGCCAGAGTCAGCGAGGTCCGCCTCAGCGCATCGGGCTTCGAAATAGCACTCGTCCGCGAATGAGCGAGGCCGCTCTCCGCCACCACTGCTGTCGCGCGCCCGAGTAACCGGTACAGCATGACCGCGGCGACGAGCCCGCAGAGAACACCAAGGACGCACAGCACAGCCCCCGCGACCGGGTCCGCCTGTGCTACGCCCGTCGCAAACTGCGTCACCATGCCCGCCGATCCCGCACTGGTTGCATCCGAACCTGCGACATCGGTTTCAAGAGACGACCCGGCTGAAGTCGACGCAGCGGCGACGTCGGCGCTGCAGTAGTCGGCGGCACCAATGGCGAAGATCAGCAGAAGCGTGAGACCGATCATGCCAATAAGCCGCATCATCATCTCACTGCGTTCCAGTCGCCCGGCACAGGCGAATCGGAGTGAGCGGAACACGCTTCGATTGTAGTCATTTGCTCTGGCGCTTCCTTTGAATGAGCCGTAGTCATGCGCTCGCGCTGCACGTTGCGATGACTGATCAGCATCGCTCCTGGTTGGATGAGTGTGTCCTCGTCGCCCCCGCGCATTCCTGCCAGGTGCGACGCCACCCGGTCCGCTACATAGTCGACAACTCGTCCTCTCTGCCAGTTGTACCGTCTCCGGCATGGCCGTACGCGCCTGCTGTGCATTAGCGTTGGTGCGGAGGTGAGCGATGACGGGTGCACGGACCAGGGAGTGGGGCGAGCTCGAACGTGAGTTGCTGCGACTGCTGCGGGGACAAGGGGAACTCGTTAGCGCTCGCCAGCTGCAGGAGTTGTTCTCGGGGCCCGTACCTGCATACACGACGTTGATGACCGCACTCACCCGACTGGAGCGCAAGGGACAAGTGCTGCGCATCGAGCAGTCGCCTCGGAAGGTGCGTTTCTCAGTACCGCGACCGGATGGCAAGGACGCGGGCGCGTCGATGATCTCCACGCTCGACCAGGCGGAGGATCGGAAGGCCGCGTTGCTGGCATTCGCAGGCAACCTGGACGCACAGGACATCGCACTGTTGCGGTCCGTGTTCCCCGACACCGGCCGCCCACGGTGACGGGCGAAGGCCTGCTGCTTTTCACGGCAGCGTCCGCGGGCGCCGCGGTGTTGACGGCGGTGTTGAGCCCGCTGGTGCTGACGGTGGGACGGTGGCAGTTGCTGCACCCGCGGGCCGCGCTGACCGCGTGGTTCGTGGCGTTCTTCCTCGGGCTGAGCTTGGCCGCCGCCGCAGTGGCGGGTAGCGTCATGGCGGCCGTGACCGTCTCGGAGGTGGCATCGCACGGCCAGGCTGTGCTGGTGACGGCGGGCGGGTGGTTGGGCCTGGGGGCTTTCGGGGCCGTGATCGCGTTCGTGGCCACATCGGCTGCGGATTCGACCGGCGCCGAACAGTCGAGTCAAGTAGCGGCGGCGCTGGCCAAATCGCGGGAGGAGCGGGGCGGGTTCACCCTGGTACGGTTCCGCTGCGACCAGCCCATCGCGTGCGCTGTCCCCGGGAAGCACCCGGAGATCCTCCTCTCCACCGCGATGGAGGAGACGCTCACCGTATCACAGCTGCAGGCGGTCCTCGCACATGAGTACGCGCATCTGCGGCAATGGCACGGGTGGGCGGTCCGGATCGCGCAGATCAATGCGTTGTGCCTGCCCCGCGTGCTGCCGGGGCGCGCACTCCAGCGCGCCACCGTACTGCTCATCGAGTTGGCCGCAGATGACGCGGCCGCCCGGCAGGCGGGCGCCGCGCATCTTGCCAACGCGCTGACTGTGCTCGCGAACACGACCGGCGATGAAAGTATGCACCTGCGTGCCGTGCGCCTCACTGCTCGCCGATGGCCGTCCGCAGGGCGGCGGCGATTGCCGCAGGCGATTCGGATCCTTCCCACCTGACGAAGGACGCAGCAGATCGCATCGAACAGCTCCGGACGACAGTGGCAGCGCTCGGAGGGAAACCCGCCATCGGTGGCGTGGTCGCGCGGACGTCCAGACAAGCACCGCGGCAGGCGCGACTGTCCGCAACTCACCCTCGCGCCACCGGTTCCGGTGAGGTGGCAGCGATCGACTCGGTCCGGCCGAGAACGCCTGTCGAATCCGCCGGCTCCAGGTTTCGTCCTGACCGAACGATCTTGGACATCTTGTAGAGTTAGTGGGGTGCGTGACGGGAAGGACGTGATGGGTATGGATGAGTCCGAGCTCGTGGTGAACGGGATGACCTGCGCACACTGCGAGCGGACGCTGCGAACCGAGCTGAGCGAGGTGCCGGGGGTCGTCGGGGTAGACGCGGACGCCACGTCCGGCCGGGTCCGGCTACAGCACACGAGCCCGGTGGAACGCGCCGCCGTCGAGTCGGCGGTCACGGAGGCCGGCTACACGGTGCTGTCATGGACGACCGACCAGTTGTGACCGTCGCACCCCCGCCCGCACCCGACGTCGCACCGGTGTCCGACCCGCCGGTCAAGCATCTCAGCCGGTGGCCGCTGATTCTGCTCACCGTCCTCGTGGTGATGTTGTCGGTGGCACCGGCGGTCGCGACCACGATCCTGGCCGGCGAAGCCCCATACGACCGGATCTTCGTCAGCTTCCCGGGGCTGGATGTGGGGATCTCCACCGCGGCCGGACAGGGGATCGCGGACCTGTCCTCGACGGTCACGGTCGGTGCGGTGCTATGGATTCTGTTCTTCCGCAATGTGCGCGGGCGAGATGCGTCCCGGGTGGGCGGGTCGATCGAGCTGACCGTGCTGCAGGTCGCGTCCGCGGCGTGGGCGACATCGGCCGGCGCGATGGTCGTGTTGGAGATGCTAGACAGCAGCGGCATCCCTTTCTCCCGACTCGGCGAGCCGGGTGCGATGTCGTTCCTGTACGACGCGAGCGCATTCCCGCGAGCCTGGACGGTCGCGTTCGTCGCGGCGCTGGTGACGTTCGGGGCGAGTATGTTCACCGACCGGTGGACGGGGCTGCTGATCCCGCTGTGGGCATCAGCGTTCGGGATCCTTGCGCCGGTGGTCGTCGGACAGATCCTGGTCGGCCCGAACCACGACTTCGGCAGCGACGCGGGCATCTACCAAGCGCTGCTGACCAGCGCGGCATTCGGGCTGGTGCTGGTCGGCGCCGTCCGCACCCTGACGGGCCGACTCATCGACCCGATCATTCTGTGGCGGTTGGGGAAGACGCTGGTGGTGCTGCTGCCGGTGATCGTGGCCAGCGACCTGCTGCTGGCGTGGTTCAAGCTCGCCGGGTCCGGGCTGCTGGAGTCGGTCACCGGTTGGCAGATTCTGGTCCGTGGTATCTGCCTGCTGGGTGTTGTGGCCGTGATCGCGACCGGGTGCGTGTGGGGGCGGCGCGGACGGTTGACCGCGCGCCGGATCAGCGGGCTGCTGGTGCTCGCGACGGTCCTGATCGGCGGATGGCTCGGGGGCACCGCGGCGATGACCCGGATTCCGCCGCCACAGTATTTCGCGCCGACAAGCATCTCGCAGGTGTTCCTCGGGTTCGAGGTCCCCGACCCGCCGACAGTGCTGGTGCTGTTCACGCAGTGGCGGCCGAACATCCTGTTCCTCGTCGTCGCGATCGCCGCGGTGACGGTGTACCTGTGGGCGGTGCGGCGTGTGCGGCTACGTGGCGACGCGTGGCCGACGGGGCGGACGGCCGCCTGGGTCGCCGGGTGGGCGGTGGTGGTCTTCGTCACCAGCTCGGGGTTCGGGAAGTACTCCGCTCCGGACTTTGGAGTGCACATGATCGTGCACATGAGTCTGAATATGGCTGCCCCGATTCTGCTGGTGCTCGGCGGCGTGATCACGCTGCTGCTGCGAGCGACCCGCTCCGACCCCACGCGCCCGGCCGGAGCGCACGACTGGATCACGTGGGTGCTGCACTGGCCGGTGCTGCGGTTCGTGTTCAACCCGCTGATCGTTTTCATCCTGTTCGTCGGGTCGTACTACGGCCTGTACTTCACCGGTATCTTCGGGGAGTTCATGCGTTTCCATTGGGCGCATCAGCTGATGAACGTGCACTTCCTGATCGCCGGGTACCTGTTCTACGCGCTCGTGATCGGCGTTGACCGGCCACCGCGTCCTCTGCCGCACATCGGCAAGCTCGGCTTTGTTCTCGCCGCGATGCCGTTCCACGCGTTCTTCGGGGTGATCCTCATGACCGGGAACATGCTCATCGCCGAGGACTTCTACCGCAATTTCGCACTGCCCTGGTCAGACCTGCCCGCCGCACAGTACTTCGCAGGCGGGGTCGCGTGGGCTGGGGGTGAGATCCCGCTGCTGCTGGTCATCATCGCCCTCGGAATCCAATGGTCCCGACAGGACGCGAAGGATGCCCGTCGCAAGGATCGGCACCTGGACACCGGCCGCGACGACGAGTTCGACCAGTACAACCGGATGCTCGAACAGCTGGCCGCACGCGGAGCCGCCCGTCCCGCGCCCCGAACCGTCGAGGAGAACGAGACATGACGACCACCACGCCGATGCTCGAGGCGGTGCAGCTGGATGTGTCCGGGATGACCTGCGCGGCCTGCGCGGGCCGCGTCGAGCGTGCCTTGAATGGGCTGGAGGGGGTGAGCGCGAGCGTGAACTACGCCACCGAACGCGCCCTCGTCACTGGACTCTCCCCAGACCGGGTCGACGAGGCGGTCCGGCGGGTGGAAAAGGCCGGGTACGGGGCGCACCCGCATGATGACGCAGACGACGCCTGGTCTCGGCGAGCCACCGAAGTGCGGATCAGCTCGTTGCGGCGCCGGCTGTTGGTCTCGGCGATCCTCACCGTTCCCTTGATGGACATCACTATCGTCCTGGCGCTAGTGCCGGGGTGGCGGTTCCCGGGGTGGGAGTGGGTGTGCGTGCTGTTGGCGCTGCCGATCGTTGCGTGGGCGGCCTGGCCGTTCCACAAGGCGACCCTGCGCAACTTGCGGCACGGCACGGTCAGCATGGACACCCTCGTCTCCCTCGGCATCGCGGCCTCGTTCGGGTGGGCCGTCGCCACCCTCCTGTTCGGCCTCGGTCAGGAGGGCACCGGGTACTGGCTCGGGTTCGGCGTGACCCCGGAAGGCGCGAACTCCGTCTACCTGGATGTCGCCGCCGGGATGACCACCTTCCAGCTCGCCGGCCGCTACTTCGAGACCCGCTCCCGCCGCAAAGCCGGCGACGTGCTCGGCGCGCTGAACCAGCTCGCCGCCACCCACGTCCGCATCCGCACCGACAACACCGAGGAGATCCAGCCGGCGACCGCACTGCGCGCCGGGGACGTCTTCGTAGTACTGCCGGGCGAGACCATCCCCGCGGACGGCGTGATCATCGAGGGGGCCGCGGCGGTGGACGCCAGCATGCTCACCGGCGAACCCGTCCCCGCCGACCTGACACCGGGAGATGGAGTGGTCGGCGGCACGATCAGCATGGACGGCCGGCTAGAGGTACGGGCGACGTTGGTGGGTGCGCATACTCAGCTCGCGCAAATGGCGGCGCTGGCGGAGCAGGCCCAGGCGCGTAAGGCGCGGGTACAGACCCTCGTCGACAAGGTCACCAGCTACTTCGTGCCCGCCGTGATCGTCCTGGCCGTCCTCGTCGCCGCCGGGTGGATGATCGCCGGGACGTCGTTCGAGCAGGCATTCGGGATCGGGATCTCGGTGCTCATCATCGCCTGCCCCTGCGCCCTGGGGCTTGCGACACCGACCGCGCTGATGGTCGGCATCGGCCGAGGAGCGACTCTGGGCATCCTCGTCAAAGGTCAGGACGCGCTCGAAGCCAGCGGCACCATCACCACCGTCGTCCTGGACAAGACCGGCACCCTCACCACCGGCTCGATGACCGCCCACCGCCTCGCCCCCGTTGACGGCGTCACCGAACAGGAGCTCCTCGCCGTCGCCGCGGCTGTCGAGCGCGGCTCCGAGCACATCATCGCCCGAGCCATCCTCACCGCCGCCGAGAACCGAGGCATCGAGATCGCCCCCGTCGCCGGGCTCACCGCCCACCCCGGGCGCGGTGCGTCCGGACAGCTCCACGGCGAGCCGGTCCTCGTCGGCAGCCGGGCGTTCCTCCTCGACCACGCCATCGACGTGCCCGACGAGCCAGACGCCGCCGATAATCTCGACAACAGTACGGGTCAGGCCGCGGAGACATCCGTGCTCGTGGCACGCGGCCGCCTGCTCCTGGGGCGGATCGGGCTCCGGGACACGATCAAACGCGACGCCCGCACCGCAGTCGCCGCACTGCACGCCCAAGGCATGAAGACCGTCCTGCTCACCGGCGACACCCCCGCAGCGGCCGCGAGCGTGGCCGCCCGCCTCGGTATCGACACGGTGCTCGCCGGGGTGCTGCCCGCCCAGAAGGCCGACGCGATCCGCAGCCTGCAGGACAGCGGTGATCGGGTCGCGATGGTCGGCGATGGTATCAATGATGCCGTGGCCCTTGCCGCCGCCGACCTTGGGCTTGCCATGGTCTCCGGCTCCGACATCGCCCTGAAATCCGCCGACATCATCCTCGTCCGCGACGACCTCGCTGTCATCCCCGACGCCATCGCCCTGTCCCGCCGCACCTTGCGCACCATCAAGACCAATCTCGGCTGGGCATTCGGGTACAACATCGCCGCGATCCCCATCGCCGCCGCCGGACTGCTCAATCCGCTCATCGCCGCCGGTGCGATGGCGCTCTCCTCCGTCCTTGTGGTCTACAACAGCCTCCGGTTGCAGAACTTCCGCCGCACCACCACCCCGCGGAGCGACCGTCGCTGACCCCCGCAAGTCCCCCCATATCTACAAGTTGTAGTAGTCTTTGGGTGTGATCGCTGCTCCGTGGAACATCATCCTGACCGTCGCCTTCGTGTTCACCGGTCTGGTCTGCCTGATCGACCTCACGCCCCGGTTGAGGAGGACGCGTCGGAACGGGAAGCCGTTCGACGGGGAGATCCTGATCGACATCAACCACATCCTGATGTCGGCGGCGATGATCTGGATGTCCTGGTCAATGGAGTCCGCGCTCGCGCTATGGGTGCAGGTCGGGGTGTTCGCGATGCTCACCATCGTCCTCGTGCCGTTGCTGGTCCGCGCCCGTGCCGCCACGGCGCGCGTCGACGTGGCGGGGCACCTCGTTCTGAACGCCGCGATGATCTGGATGCTCGCCGCGATGCCGCTGCTGATGGCCGACATGCCCATGGACATGGGTGACGGCTCCGAGATGGGTATGGACGGGCAGATGCCGATGGGCGATGCCGCCCCGATGATGATGGCAACTCCGATATGGGTTGACGTCGTCAACGTGGCCTTCATCGTGCTTAGCGCCGCGACCATGCTGTGGTGGCTCTCCCGGCTGATCCGCAGCGGCCACCATCGCCTGCATGCCGCCTGCCACGCCGTGATGGCCGCCGGCATGGGCGTGATGCTCGTCTTGATGAACGGCTGACACCGCCTCGGCGCCGTTTGCTCCGGAGGGATCGGAACCGAACGTTAGGGGCGGTGCGCATCGTCTCGCGGGATGGACCGCCCCGATGACGTCGAGCGACGGGCGGGCAGGTGGGTCATCGCCCGCTCGAGCGGTCCACGCCCGATCAGTAGCGCCCAGACGGTGCAGCCTGTAATGGTTGCGATGGTCAGAGGCCAGAACGGGGCCGTGTCACGGAACGCGCCGAGGTCGCCGGTGGTGCCAAGGCCGATGCTGGCGAGCACCGCCCACAGGAGGAGCTGTGTGACATAGGCGGTGAGCGGCATGCTGCCGGTGGCCCGCAGCGGCAGGGTGATCCAAATCAGTGGTGTGCGGCAGGCGAGCAGGCACACACTGATCGCGGCGATGGCGAACCCACCGGAGCCGATCACCTCGAGAAGCCCGCTGGAGTGTGGTTCGGCAGTCCACAGCACGTCCCAGAACGCCCCATCGTCGGGGACGTCCCGCGTGCCGGAGACGGCGTCGAGGCCGTACCCGAGGACCGCGAGGGCAATGCCAGCACCGAGCATCGCCAGCTGGGTGCGCAACCGGCGAATGTCGGTGCGGGCGAGTCCGAGGCCGGCGAGCACGAACGCGATCCAGACCGGGAACGGGTAGTGCCACCCGAGCAGCCACGCCGCCATGCGACCGCTGCCGGTCTCCCACCACGGGAGGGCGTCGACCCATGCCTGCAGGAAAGGGGCGAGAAGCCCGATCCCTCCCGCAACGATCAGCACCTGTCGCGGGCGGAGGGGCAAGAATGGCAGCGCGAGGAGGAACAGGATCGCGTAGGCGGGCAGGATGATGTAGACCGGGATACCGAGGCCGAGGAGGACGACGCCCAGTAGCCAGAGCAGCAGGGACCGGTAGACCAGTCGTGCCCGTAGCGCCGGCAGTTCCGCGGGGCTGGGCCGCCGGGCCCCGCCAGCCATCACCCCCAGGGAGACTCCGGCGAGTGTGGCGAACAGGATCGAGGAGCGGCCCTGCACGATGCCCGTCCAGGTTCCCGGGTCGCTCCAGACCAGCGGCGTAATCCACAGCAGGTGCGCGGCGAACATCCCCACCACGGCCATGCCTCGCGCGAGGTCGATGCCGGGGATGCGGTCTTCCGCGTGCAGGCGCGCCCAGTTCACAGCAAAGCGCTCGCGGAGCGGAGTCCGTGCGTCTTGGGAGCCGGGACTGCGCGGTCGGTCGGTGTGAGGCATAGGGGTCTCTTCGCAGGTCGAGCGGACGCAGGGTTTCCGGACTGGTGCGCGGGGGTGGGTCCTAGACCGTTCCGGTCCCCAGCAGGGTGCCGATTCCGTATGTCGCGGCTAGGGCGTGTTGATCAAGAGGTTCCGCTCCTCGGTGGGTGAGTCTTGAACGGTGACGCGACA
>NZ_JAUF01000092.1:0-2100 GCF_000585455.1 Microbacterium sp. MRS-1 | reverse complement strand
TCCAATCGTTGAGTGTTCACTTTTCAAGCGCCGCTACTGTCCAGTTTTCGAGCGCCGTCGACACATCTGGGCAATTTCGGAACGCGCAGGCGGTGGATTCTACGAGGACGGCCACCGCTGCCCGGGTGAACCGGCGACGGTGGACCTCCTCGCTTCCGCTGCGGGACGGTTGGCCGCTGCGGAGTACACAGTCCCAGGCCAGGACTTTCGGGTCGACTTGCGGCGTTTCCCGGCACAACCAGAAGACGGGTTCGTGCTCATCCCCGCGTGACCAGGTCTCGCGGGGATGAGCACGAACCCCTGAAACCGAGGCGCAACCTGGCTTTGGAGACCCCAGTTCGCTTTGTCTTCTTCATGCGTCAGAGCCCGAATGCCCCGCCGCTGATCAGGATGAAGATGCCCAGGCCGATGAGAACGATTGGGAACAGGATGTGCTCCCAGCGTTCCAGGATTTCCGCGATCCGACGTCTGGTGGCGATGAATTTGGCCACGAACACCAGGACCGCAACGAGAGCGAGGAACACAACACAGTATGCGACCACGGCGGCAGGCCCCACACTGAGGAAAACTGGAACGTAAACACCGATGTTGTCCCCGCCGTTGGCGAAGGTGACTCCTGCCACGGCCCAGACAGCGACCTTCCTGCCTTCAATCTTGCCCTCATCATCGTCGTCATCGTCATGCCGCCGACGCCACGCCTGCCAGGCCGCCCATAGCCCCAATCCCAAGGGGATCAGGCCGAAGTATGGGATGACCTCAGGAGGCAGGAACGCTCCGGCGCCGAGGGCTACGAGTACGGCAGCGCCGAGAATACCTGCGAACCCCAGATACTGTCCAACTAGGATCCGAACCGTCGTGCCTCGCTGCCCTGCACCCCGGGCGAAGAACAGTGAGAGCACGATGATGTCGTCGATATTCGTGGCAAGGAACAGGCCGATCGCTTGCAGGATCGAGAGCAGGATCATATGTGCACCTCCGCCGTGCATTCCGAAACAGCGCAGGAAGGGTCGATGCAGGTCGCTTCGTGATCCACAGCCAAGGTCGTATCCAGCAGAGCGGTAAGCGCACGGGTGAGACGGGGGTCTGCGACCTCGTACCGCGTTCGGCGGCCCTGAGGTTCGGCCACGACGATGCCGCAGTCGCGAAGGCAGGTCAGGTGGTTAGAAACGTTGGACGGACTGAGATCCAGATCGCGGGCCAGTGCCGCAGGATAGATCGGGCCGTCAAGCAGGGTCATGAGAATGCGTGAACGTGTCGGGTCGGCCATTGCTCGGCCGAGCCGGTTCATCACGTCCAATCGATCGGTTATAGTCAGCACCCAATGAACATACACGCTTCGCTGTATGATTGCCAAAACCGTTCCTTCCATATCGCGATGGGTGAAAGTTGTCACAGTTCGGGCGTCGTGAATCCTTCTTCGGCTTGTTCCTCATGCTGAGTGGCATCATCGGGGTGACGGCATCGATGGCACTGTCCGTCGAGAAGATCGAAAAGCTGGCGAAACCCGACACGGACCTCAGTTGTGACTTTTCAGTGCTGGTGCAATGCTCCGCGAACCTCGACAGCGCTCAAGGGGCCGCCTTCGGAGTTCCCAATCCGTTCCTCGGGTTGGTCGGATTCGCGCTCGTGTTGTGCATTGGAGTCGCACTGTGGGCGGTACCTCACTTTGCCCGCTGGTTCTGGGTACTGTTCAATTTCGGTGTCGCGGGGGCGTTTGCGTTCGTGGTGTGGCTGATTGGGCAGAGCATCTATGTGCTCGGCACGCTCTGTCCCTGGTGTCTGGTTGTGTGGCTGACGACGCTCCCGCTGTTCTTCTTCGTGACGGCTCGGAACCTGCGTGAGGGCGTCTTTGGTCGCAGGGCAAGACGAGTCGGTGCGTTGTTGTGGCCGTGGATGACGCTCGTGACGGTCGCCGCATACCTAGTGGTCGCCGTGCTCGCTCAGCTCCGCCTGAATGTCCTGGCGAGCATCATTTAGCCCGAGGGACCCATATTCGGCAGAAGCTACTTCTCGCGGGTGGAGGTCGTCGTCGGTTTGGGGGCCTTGACCCCGGATCGTGGACACGGTGTCATTTCGGTTATGCCGCTTCCGTGAGGGTAG
>NZ_JAUF01000091.1:0-18914 GCF_000585455.1 Microbacterium sp. MRS-1 | reverse complement strand
GCGCAGCACCAGGTAGGCCGCGTGCGCCCGCCGCTCGCGGCGGAGCGTGCGCCACGCCAGCACGACCGCGATGACGAACCCGGAGACCATGGCCAGGGCACCGATCACCTCGAACACGATCGCGATGACGGTGAAGAACGGCTCGATGGATGCGGACATGATCGCCACTCTAGGGGCGAGCTCCTCCGGACGCAGCGCGACGCCCCCGCCCGACGGGGGCGGAGGCGTCGCGCGGGGGGAGGCTTACTTGAAAGCGTCCTTGACGTCCTCGCCGGCCTTCTTCACGTGGGCCTTGGCCTGCTCGGCCTCGCCCTCGGCTTCGAGGCGCTCGTTGTGCGTCAGCTTGCCGACGCCCTCCTTGACCTTGCCGCCGAGGTCCTCGGCCGCGTTCTTGATCTTGTCGTCGAGACCCATGATGTGTTCCCTTCTCTGGCCTTCTCCGGACTCCTGACCTCGACGCTACGAGGGCCGCCGGCGCGAGGGCAGTGGGTTGACGGGCTGGGATCGAGGGGGTAAACGGGCTACGCGCGATGCGTGACGGGATGCCGCAGCATCCCCATCGGGCGGGCGCCCGGCACCCCGGTGATCGGACGCACCTCCTCGAAGCCGAGCCGTCGGTACAGGCGCCGGTTGACCGGGGTGGACGACTCGAGGTACGCGCTCTGGCGCATCGCGTCGAGGGCGTCCAGGTGAGTCGAGAGCAGGCGTCCGCCGACGCCGCGGCCGCGGGCGCGTGCCGTCACGCCCACCTCGGCCAGGTACCAGTGCGGGGAGTCGGGACGTTGGCGCTCCAGGTGCGAGAACAGCGAGAGCGCGCGGGGGATGCCGCGCCATCCCAGGGCGCGCACGAAGTGCGGCGCCTGCCCGACGAGACGTCCGAGAGCGCCGTGCAGTGCATTCGGGCCCTCCCACACGGCGACCCCGAGGATCGAGCCGTCCCCGTCGCGGGCGAGGTCGACGGTTCCGGTCGTGAAGGCGCCGGCCGCCAGCATCCCATGGAAGAGGTGCGCGAGCCGTGTGCGCCGACGGCCCGGCGTCGGCGCGATCGCGGCGAGCACCGGGTCGGCCTCGAAGGCTTCGGCCAGCACATCTGCGGCGGCGGGGAGGTCGCCGCGGCGGGCGGGGGTGATGGTGATCTCCGGTATGTCTCCTCCAATTGGTCCGAGTGGATAAAACTAGTATGAGGGGGACCGCCGGCCCCGACCCTGGAGGACGCTGTGAACGAAGCGCCATCGCCCCGCGCCTACCTGGGCGTGGACGATCGCCGCCGGCAGCTGCTCGACGCGGCGTGGGAGGTGATCCGCGACGGCGGCGCGACGGCGCTCTCGCTGCGGACCGTCGCGCAGCGCGCCGGGGTGGCGCACCGCGTGGTCACCTACGCGTTCGGGACCAAGAGCACGCTCGTCGCCGCGCTGCTCGAACGCGAGTCGGCGCGTGCGGTGGAGGCCGCCTGGGCGGCGCCGCTCGCCGAGGAGACGCTGGAGAGCGCGGTCGCCGCAGCGCTGCGTGCCTACCTCGACGACGTGCGGGCCGATCCGCGCCGGCACGAGTGCCTCGCCGAGCTGACGATCCTCGCGCGATCGTCGGGCGAGCCGGCGGATGCCGCCGCGATCGAGAGCGCCGCGGCGCTCACCGAGATCGGTGCCCGCCTGGAGGCCTGGCAGTCCGCACGCCCGGCGGCATCCGTGCGGGATATCGACGTCGTCGCCGCGGCGATCCTCGCCACCGCCGACGGACTCGCGCAGTGGTGGCTCGCGACGCGCGACGACGCGCACGCCGACGCCGTCATTGCCGTGCTCGCGAGAGCGTTCGTGACGCCGTGACGCCGTGACGGCGCTCAGGCGAGCGGGTCGTGCGGGAGCGTGTCGTCGGCGAAAGCGGGCCACGCCGGAAGGGGATCCTCCAGCCGCGCCCAGCCGGCGGCGCCCTGCTCCAGCTCGGCGTCGGTGAGCAGCGCGGCGTCCAGGGTCGCGACGACGGCGCCCGTCATGAGATCGAGTCCCGTGAGGGCGAGGTCCTGCGCCGTGAGGCTCGCCTCCATGCTCGCGTCTTGCGGGTCGATCCACATCGCCGAGCCGACCTGGTTCCAGCGGGCCAGGATGCCGGGGCGCGTCGCCAGCCGGCAGAAGCCGGCCGAACGCAGCAGCAGGCCGAAGCGACCCGTGTCGAGTTCGTCGAGGGCGGCGGCGAGGCGGGCCGGGTGGAACGGGCGCAGTCGTTCGTAGCGCACCGTCGATACCCGGGGATCGGTCATGTAGGGGTCGTGCTCGTCGTTCAGCGCCTGCACCCATCCGGGGCGCTCCAGCACCGAGCTCTCGTCGAACCCGCGAGGGTCGGAGCCGGCGAGGGCCTGGAGGTCCTCCGCCGGGCCGCGGGACAGGCGTACCCGTGCGCGCGGGGCGAGGTGGGAGGCGAGCGCCATGAGCACCGACAGCTCGGCGGTCTCCACGTGCTCCCAACGCACGAGACTGATGAGGGTCGCCGACTCGAGCAGCGTGACCGCACGTCGCGCTCGCGCGCCCGCGTCGCCGTCGCCGTTGCGGCGGCGCCCATCGAGCGGACTCGGGTCGCGCAGATCGTCCAGCATGTGCCGGGCGTCGACGACGCAGACGATCGGTGCAGGCGGTGTGCGCGTGACGATGTCCAGGTGCAGCACGTCCACGTCGATGTCCGCATCGATCACGAAGCGCTCGACGTCGTGCCGATCCCGCTCGAGCGTCACCGCGACGGGATCGCTCGGCGCCGCACCCGCATCCGCATCCTCGCGTCCAGCCGAGACGCGGAGGAGTGGTCATGAAGGTTCGTGCGTCCCTCAAATCCCTGAAGGAGCAGCCCGGCGCGCAGGTCGTGCGCCGTCGTGGTCGCGTCTACGTCATCAACAAGCTGAACCCGCGCTTCAAGGGTCGGCAGGGGTGACCGTCCCCGGTTGCGCAGCACCGGCATCCGTCGAGATCCGCTGCGCCGTCGAGAGCGACGTGGCGGCGGTCTGCGCCTTCGGTGCCGTGGTGCTCCCCGCGCACTACACGCCTCTCATCGGGGCCGATGCCGCACAGGAGCTGGTCACCGACTGGTGGAGCGCCCCCGCGACGCTCCGCGCCGTCGACGCCCAGGCGCTCTGGGTGGCACTCGATGCCGACGGGGAGATCGTCGGCGTCGGCGAGCTCGGCCACATCGGCGACGATCCCGTCATCTACAAGCTGTACATCGGCGCCCACCGCCGCGGCGAGGGTATCGGCGCGCTCCTGATCGACCGGATGATCGCGACGCTCGCACCGCGCACGCCGCGCGTGCTGATCGAGCACGTCGCCGCCAACGACCGCGCCGCGGCGTTCTACGAGCGCCACGGGTTCGTCGTCGACCATGTCGACGTGATCGACCCGCACGCCCCCGAGCGCGACGTCGTCTGGCGGGCCCGCGAGCTCGCCGCCTGATCGGGCGGCGCTCAGGCGAAGCGGTCGAGGTGGATGCCGGCGTACGCGAGCGCCGCGACGCTCTCGCCGTCCGTGATCTCGCCCGCGGCGATCATGCGGAGGACATTGCCGAACGGCACCCACCGCACGGCGTCGATGCCCTCCTCGTGTTGAGAGGCGTCGGCATCCGCACCCCGGGAGATGCCCTGCGCGAGGAAGACGAACTCGGGTGCGCGCGCGATGCCGTTGAGGGCGTTCATCCGCCCGAGCGCCGTCCAGCGTGCCGCGGTGATGCCGGCCTCCTCGGCGAGCTCTCGCTGCGCCGCGACGAGAGGGTCCTCGCCGTCCGAGCCGCCCGCCGGAACCTCCCAGGAGCGGCCGGTGGTGTAACGCTCGAGCGAGACGAGACAGACGCGATCATCGTCATCGACGGCGACGACGAACACGGCGGGATGCTGCATCTCCACCACGCCGTAGATGCCCTCGCCGTGAGGGCCGACGACATCGTTCTCCTCGACGCGGATCCAGCGGTTCTCGTACACGGTGCGCGATGCGCGCGTCTGCCACGTCATGCGCCCACCCTAGAACGGGCGAACGGCCCGGACGCAGAGTCCGGGCCGTTCGAGCGGGCGGTGGCGATCAGTACCAGCCCACGGACTCCGAGTGGTCCCATGCGCCGCAGGGCGTGCCGTAGCGGCCCGCGATGTAGCCCATGCCCCACGCGATCTGGGTCGCGGGGTTGGTCTCCCAATCGGCGCCGGCGGAGGCCATCTTGCTGCCCGGGAGTGCCTGCGGGATGCCGTACGCACCGCTGCTGTTGGCGGCGTTCACACGCCAGCCCGACTCCTTGTTCCACAGCGACACGAGGCAGGCGAACTGGTCGTCGCCCCAGCCGTAGTTGGCGGCAGCCATCGAGCGGGCGATGCCCTGGGCGGATGCCGGGTCGACGTTGACGTCGACCGCGGGACGCGACGAGACAGACGCGGTCTTCGCGGCGGCCTCTTCCTCGGCCTTCGCCTTCGCGGCGGCTTCCGCGGCGGCAGCGGCTTCCGCGGCGGCCTTGGCCGCAGCCTCGGCGGCAGCCTTGGCAGCGGCCTCCTCGGCGGCCTTGCGCTGCACGGCGGCATCGAGCGCGGCGCGCAGCTGCGCGGTCTTGGCAGCGACGACCTCGGTCTCGGCCGTCGCGTCGGAGGTGAGGGTGGGGATCATCATGGCGGGTGTCACATCGAGTGCGCGCAGCTTCGTGATGAGGCCACCGAGCTTGTCGGTGTCGACGGTGGTGGCGGTGGTGCCGACGTCGAGGCCGGAGGCCGAGATGTCGATCGACACCTTCGCGGCGGCGGCGACGGCGCTCTGTGCGGCACTCATGGCGGTGACGCCGCCGGCGGTGATCGCGCTGAGCGGTGCGGAGGTGGTTTCGACGGTGACCGAGCCGGTGGAGGCGGCGGGAGCATCGCTCGCAGCGAAGGCCGGCAGGGCCCCCGCGGTGGTCGTGGCGGCGCCGATCACGAGGCCGAGGCCGAGGAGGGCGGATGTCACGGGGCGGTAAGGCAGACGGGGCATAAAGAGAGTACTTCCGGTGAATCAGCACCGCCCAGGCGCCGGAGCGCGAGCGATGTGCGTCCTCGGGTGGACACGAAGGTCACAGCTTCACAACGTTTTCTGGACATCCCCGGCGCAGAACCTGAGTGATCCCTGAACGTCAACCGGCCGTCGGGGCGCATTTCCTCCGCGCCGTTTGCCACGGTCCGGGCCCTGTCCGCTGTCCTGACGGCGATATAGAGTCGCCTGCGACAGATCGTCATCGACAGGACGTCGCATAACGAAAAAGAGGCGAAAAAATGGCATCCAATTCGGCATCCGAGATCGTCGACGCCGTCGGCGGACCCGGAAACATCGCGAGTCTCACCCACTGCGCCACACGATTGCGCTTCCAGCTCAACGACGGAAACAAGGTCGACAAGACCGCCGTCGAAGCCATTCCGGGAGTGCTCGGCGCGGTCCCGCAGGCCGGCGACCGCTTCCAGGTCGTGATCGGCGGCGGCGTGCAGACCGTCTACAACGAGATCATGGCGCTGCCCGTCATGGCCGGCGGTGCATCCGCTGGCGGCGGCGCGGACGAGAGCATCGCCGACATCAAGGCGCGCGAGCGCGCGAAGGGCCCCCGTGGCACCAACGCCTGGCTCGACTCGCTGTTCGAGTTCCTCTCGGACTCGTTCCGCCCCATCCTCGGCGCCCTCCTCGGCGCGTCGCTGTTCATCACGTTCATGGCGCTGGCGGCGACCCTCGGCTGGATCCCGGCGTGGAACGCGCCCGGCGTGGTGCTGCCGCCGTCGTGGGCGTTCGTCAACCTCATGTGGCAGTGCGTGTTCGTCTTCCTGCCGCTGATGGTCGCCTACAACGCGTCGCAGAAGATCGGGGCCGACCCGTGGGTGGGCTTCGCGATCATGGCCGTGACGATGCTCCCGGGCTTCGCCGGGCTCGGCAAGACCGCCGATGCGGTGCAGTCGACCTTCCTCGGCTCTCAGATCACGACGGTCCAGGTGTTCGGGATGCCGCTGACCATCTTCGACTACAGCTCGCAGGTCTTCCCGCCGCTGCTCATGGCGGCGGTGCTCGGCCTCGTCTACAAGGGGCTGAAGAAGGTGATCCCCGAGAACATCCAGCTGATCTTCGTGCCGTTCATCTCGATGCTGGTCATGATCCCGCTGACGGCGTTCCTCATCGGCCCGATCGGCGTGTACGCCGGTGCGGCGCTGGCGAACCTGCTCAGCTCGATCAACTCGTTCTCGCCGTTCATCTTCGCGATCGTCATTCCGCTCGCCTACCCCTTCATGGTGCCGCTGGGTCTGCACTGGCCGATCAACGCGATCATGCTCCTGAACATCCAGACCCTCGGCTACGACTTCATCCAGGGCCCCATGGGCGCGTGGAACTTCGCGTGCTTCGGTGCGACCGCCGGTGTGCTCGTCCTCGCCTGGCGGGAGAAGGACAAGCAGATGCGGCAGACGGCGACGGGCGCGCTCGCCGCGGGCCTGCTCGGCGGCATCTCCGAGCCCTCGCTCTACGGCATCCACCTGCGGTACAAGCGCATCTATCCGCGGATGCTCGTCGGCTGCCTCACGGGCGGTCTCATCATCGGCATCGGTTCGCTGGTGCTGGGTCTTCCCCACGGCATCACGACGCAGGCGTTCGTCTTCACCTCGCTGCTGACGATCCCCGCCTTCAACCCGATCGGGCTCTACCTGGTCGCCGTTGGCGGCGCGTTCGTGGTCGCGATGGTGCTCGTCATCATCTCGGGCTACAAGAACCCGGAGCCGGCCGGTGCGGCCGTCGCGGCGGCCACGGCAGGCGCGGCATCCGTCGCCCCCGGTGTGGCGCGCGGCACCATCCCGGCTGTCGCCGGCGGCGCCGAGCTCGCCGGTGTCGCCGGTGAGGCGACGGCGGCCACGACCGCGACCGCGGTCGCAGAGCGTCCGGATGCCGTCGGTGCGTTGATCCAGGTCGCCTCGCCGCTCGACGGAACCGTCGTCGCGCTCGACCAGGTGCCCGACCCCGTCTTCGCCGGCGGTGTCATGGGCCCGGGCGTCGCGATCGAGCCCACCGGTGACACGGTCTACGCGCCGGGTGCCGGCACGGTGGTGGCCGCTCAGCCGACCGGACACGCGTTCGGCCTGCAGCTGGACAACGGCGCCGAGGTGCTCATCCACGTGGGAATCGACACGGTCAACCTGAAGGGGGAGGGCTTCGACGTCAAGGTCAAGAACGGCGACCGCGTCGAGACCGGCACGCCGCTCGTCACCTTCGACCGCGCCGTGATCGAGAAGGCGGGCTACCCCCTGATCACCCCGGTGATCGTGCTGAACGGCGACGCGTTCGACACCGTCGACCCGGTCGCCCTCGGCCCCGTCACGCACGGATCGCCGCTGCTGGACGTGCAGAAGAAGGCCTGACCGCTGCGCTCTGCGTTTCGACTCGCTGCGCTCGCTCAACGACCGGGGAGGGCCTCCCCGGTCGTTGAGTGAGGAGCGCAGCGACGAGTCGAAATGCGGTGACCCCGCCGTCAGCGCAACGCGGCGACCGCGTCCCAGATCGCGTCGGCGACCTCCCGCTTCGTGCCCGCCGCATCCGACACGACGGTGCCGGCGGCATCCAGCAGCAGCACACGATTGTCGGTCGCCTCGAAGCCGTGGGTCTCATCGACCCGGTTCACCGCCAGCAGGTCCACGCCCTTGCGCTCTCGTTTGCGGCGTCCCCGTGCCAGAAGCTCCGCATCGTCGGCCGCCGTCTCGGCGGCGAAGCCGACCACGATCTGACCGGGCCGGCGTGCGGCGACGAGTCCTGCGAGCACATCGGGGGTGGTCACCACCTCCAGCCGCGGCACGCCGTCCTCTTTGCGCAGCTTTTCGCGCGAGACCTCCGCGACCCGGTAGTCGGCGACCGCGGCCACCATCGCGATGATGTCGGCGGCGGGCGCGGCATCCGTCATCGCCGTCTCCAGCTCGGCGGCCGTGCCGACGCGCACCATCGTGATGTGCGTGTGGCGGGATGCCGACGCGAGCACCCCTTCGTCCACGTGGGCCGCCACGAGCGTGACGTCGGCGCCGCGGTCGGCGGCGGCGAGGGCGAGCTCAGTACCCTGACGGCCACTGGAGCGGTTGCCGAGGAAGCGCACCGGGTCGATGGGCTCACGGGTGCCGCCGGTCGACACGGCGACCCGCAGGCCCGCGAGATCGGCGGGCGGCGGCGCGGCGATCGCCAGCGCCGCAGCGACGATCTCCTCCGGCTCCACCATCCGCCCGGGCCCGCTGTCGCCGCCCGTCAGCGGGCCGTCGGCCGGCCCCACCACGTGCACGCCGCGCGCCCGCAGCGTCGCGACGTTGGCCTGCGTGGCGGCGTGTTCCCACATCGCCGTGTGCATCGCGGGCGCGACGACGACGGGCGCGGTGGTGGCGAGCAGCGTCACACCGAGCAGGTCGTCCGCGATGCCCGCCGCCATCTTCGCGAGGATGTTGGCCGTCGCGGGGGCGATGACGATGAGGTCCGCGGAGGTGCCGAGGGCGACGTGGCGCACGCGCGCGACGTCGTCGTGGACACTGGTCGTGACAGGATTCCTGCTGACGGCCTCCCACGTGGTCGTCCCGACGAAGCGCAGCGAGTCCTCGGTGGGAACAACGTGCACCTCGTGCCCGTTGGTGACGAGGGCGCGCACGAGGTGCACCGTCTTGTACGCGGCGATGCCGCCCGTCACGCCCACGACAACGAACATGGTCCGATCCTCCCACGCCGCAGGCGTCGCCACGAGGAGCGGACGGAGAGGTCACGAGCACCGTGTGTACCGTCATCGTCCACGTCCCGCACGGCGATGGCGCGCCCGTACGGTTGCTCGCCGTCCGTGACGAGGACCCCGCGCGCTCGTGGGATCCGCTGGGCCCGTGGTGGCCCGAGCTTCCGAGCGTGAAGGGTGTGCGCGACCGTCGTGCCGGTGGCGCGTGGTTGGCGGTGGATGCCGAGGACGGCCGCGTCGCGGTGATCCTCAACCGCGCCGACGTGCTGGCCGCCGACCCGACGGGACGGGCCGAGCCCCCGATCTCCCGCGGCCGGATCGTCCTCGATGCCGTCGCCGGCCGCACCCCGGACAGTCCACCGCATGCGCAGGGGTTCAACCTCGTCGAAGCGACGGCCGCCGGCGCCCGTGTCACCATGTGGGACGGCGGCGCTCTGCGGCACGTGGAGCTTGCTCCCGGCATCCACATGGTCGCGCATGACGACGTCGACGATGAGGCGACGGCGCGCATCGCGGCGTGGCGCGAGGCCTTCAGCGCGCCGGCTGCCATCGACGGGCACTGGTGGGAGCCCTGGCTCGACACTCTCGAGCTGACGAGCGGACTGGGACCCACCGACGATCGCGCCATCGTGCGCGACAACCGTCCCTTCGGGTACCCGACCCTGTCGCTGCTGGTCGTCGCCGCCTCGCTCGGACCCGACGGCGTCGACGTGCGCTACGCGGAGTTCGACGAGCCGGGGCAGTGGAACCGACCCCGGCTCGCCTGAGCGTCTCGCGCCACCGTCGTCTCAGGCCCCGCGGCGAATGGCCGTGACCAGGGGCCGCGATGTGAGCAGCGACAGGCACACCAGCACGATCCCGGCGAGGAACGTCCCCACGATCACCACCATCGAGATCGGAGCGATCAGCACCGTCAGCCCCACCACGGGCAACGCCAGAGCGACGCCGACGAGTGCGCCCCCACCGCCGCCCATCGCAGCGGCACGATGACGGTGAGCGCGCGGGCGCGGCGCAGTTCGCGCCCCGGCATCCCCAGACGATCCAGGCCCACGATGAGCTCGCGGTCCTCGAGCGTGGACGCGGCCTGTGTCACCCCCACCGAGCAGGCGAGCAGCGCGAAGCCGACGCCGAGCGTCACGAGCACGCCCGTGCGCATGTCGGCGAACAGCACGGCCTGAGAACCCGTCTGCCCGTCGTCGCCGGCGAGCGCCACGAGGCTCGCTCCCGAGCCGCCCACCACCGCGATGACGGCGATCATCGCGATCCCCGAGACGCGGCGCCAGGCCGAGGCCGCGTGCGCCGACAGCTCGCGCCCGGCGATGAGCTGCGCCGCAGACGACGTGGTGCGCGCGAGGCGGCGCCCGCGGGCCGCGACCAGCGGTGCTCCGACGACGTTCACGATCACGAGTGCGACGCCGAACAGGCCCACCAACGCGATCAGGCCTACCGCGGCGCCCCAGACCTGCGCGATCGCGGTGATGTTCGACACCGCCGTCGCCACGGCGACGATCGCCAGGACGCCGAAGACCAGCGCCGCCGTGCGCCGCCGTGGCGGGGCGGTGCGACGAGCCACGCCCAGCGGCGTCAGCTGCACCCGTCGCAGGCTCAGTGCCGCGCTCGCCGTGGCGACCACGACGACACCCACGACCGCCCCGGCCGCCGTGCCCGCGCCGGTCCAGAGCGCCGCGGCTCCGACGGGCCCCACCGAAGAACGGCAGCAGTCCCACCATGGGCAGCAGCGCCGCGTACAGACCGACGCCCAGGATGCCGCCGACCAGCGCGGTCGCGCCCGCTTCGACGACCGTCATCGCGCTGACCTCTCCCGTCCCGGCGCCGAGGAGGCGCAGAGTGGCCAGACGGTCGTTGCGTCGGCGCGCCGACAGACGTGCCGCGGCCGCCCCCAGCGTCGCGATCGGCACCGTGAGCAGCACGAGCGCCAGTGCGCTGAGCGCGCGGTAGATGATCTGCATCTCCCCGGCGGCGCGCGGGTCGGTGAAGAACATGCCGACGCCGCCGCCGACGACCAGCAGCAGCGCGGTCGTGACGCCGAAAGCGACGATCGGCCGCACCAGCGCGGCGCGGCCTTGCCGCGACGGGCGCGCGAGCATCACGGTGAGGCGGACGGTGCCGGCGACGCTCATGCGGCGCCGCCCGTCGCGACCGTCGCCGAGCCCTGGATGCGCCCGTCGGTCATGTGCAGCGTCCGCGAGCAGCGCGCCGCGACGCCCGGGTCGTGGGTGACGACGACGAGGTCTTCGCGGCGGCCCCCGCGGCGTCATCGGCCCCGGGATGTATCGGCATCCGCCTCCCGGGCGATCTCTGTCGCGCGTCGGGGGTCGCTGCTAGCGTCGCGGCATGGGAGTGGACGGGGGCGAGTCGGTGTTCTTCGCGGATGCCGCGGCCTTCCGGGCATGGCTCGAAGCCCACCACGACACCGCGACCGAACTGTGGATGGTGCGCCGGCGCAAGGGTCATCCCGAGCAGGGGCTGCGCTGGGAGGACGCGGTCCCCGAGGCGCTGTGCTTCGGCTGGATCGACTCGACGAGTCGACGGCTCGACGACGACGCGCGCATCCAGCGGTGGACGCCGCGCACGCCCACCTCCACGTGGAGCGCGGTGAACATCGCCCACGTCGCGCGGCTCACCGTGGAGGGGCGCATGCACCCGGCGGGCCTGGCGGCATTCGAGCGGCGCCGGCCGGAACGCACCGCGATCTGCTCGTATGAGACCAGCGACGAGCTCGACGCGGACGAGCTGGCCGCGATCACGGCCGTTGCCGCGGCTCGCGCGTTCTGGGATGCCGCGACCCCGGGCTACCGTCGCATCTGCGCCCACTGGGTGCACGGCGCGCGCCGTGCCGAGACGCGGAGCGCCCGCCTCGCGCAGCTCGTCGAGGAGTGCGCGGCCGGGCGACTCATTCCTTCGCAGCGCTACGGCATCCCGCCCGCGTGGCTCGCGCGCGCCGCTGCGGCCGCCGCGGTGCACGGAGAGTCGTAACGGCGACGCGCGGCCGCGTCGTCGACCGTCAGCGCCGGCGCAGCAGCAGCACGCCGTCCTCGAGCGTCCCCGGCTCCTCATCGCGGCCCGTTGCGGCGCGGGTGCGGGTCTCCACGAGCACCGCCTCCCACGCCTGCGGATCGAGGTCGAGCAGTCGCAGCTCCTCCTCCGGGGGCAGCAGCCGTGGGCGTTGCCCGTCGTCGCCGTGATGAGACCACGGCGGCGCCACGGCGTGCGACACGATCAGCAGATAGCCGCCAACGGCGACGCGCTCGGCCGCGCCGCGCAGCAGGGGGACGCGCGGGAAATCCGGTTCCCACGAGTGCAAGAAGCTCGCGCTGACCAGATCGAACGTCCCGGGCGGCACGGCCTGCGTGCCGCTTCCCACGAAGAAGGTGACCCGTTCGGAGAGTCCGCGCTCGCGCGCTGCGGTCGCACCGCGGCGGATCGCGGTCTCTGAGACGTCGACCGCCGTCACGTTCCAGCCGTGTTCGGCGAGCCAGACGGCATCCGCCCCCTCGCCGCAGCCGACCTCCAGGGCTCTGCCGACCGGGAGCGTCGCGGCGAGGTCGGCGAAGGTCGCATTGACGTGACCCGACCAGATGCTGTCGCGGGTCGCGTAGCGCTGCTCCCACGCCGAGGCTCGTTCGCGGGCGCGCTGCGCCAGTGCCAGGTCGCCGTCCTCCACGACCAGTGCGGCATTGACCCCGGCGCCCGCCATCGATCCGGCCGCCATCGCGACGGGAACATTGCCGTAGGGCGCGACGACATTGCCGGCCGCCCACACGCGCGGATGCGAGGTCGTGCCCAGGAGGTCGACCGCCAGCGGCGCCCCGGGATCGTCGGTGCGCGCCAGGCGAAGGGCGTCGGCGAACGCCAGGTCGATCGCTGGCGTCGGCGCGACGAACAGGGCATCGATCGCGTGCATCTCGCCGTCGGCATCCCGCGCCGCGTGCAGCGCACCGTTCGCCCCGTCGAGGGCCACGATCGGGGTCGGCACGATGCGGATGCCGCGAGCCCGCCAGCGCACCCGCAGCTCGTCGTCGAGGGGCTCGATCGCGCCCGTGAAGGCGGTGAGCTCCTCGCTCCACTGCCGAACCAGCTCGATCTGGTGCACGCTCTGCGGCGAGGTCGCCAGCACGCCGAGACGGCTGCCCGCCACCTCGAAGCCGTGGCAGTACGGGCAGTGCAGCACATGGCGTCCCCAGTATTCGGCGAGCCCCGCGACGGGCGGCAGCTGGTCGCGCACTCCGCTGGCGATGATGACGGCGCGAGCGGTGTCGGCCGTGCCGTCGGTGCGCGTGAGGCGCAACACGGCGCCGTCATCGCGGATGCCGTCGACCTCGCCCTCTTCGACGCGCACGCCGTAGCGGCCCAGCTCGTCGCGTCCGCGCGCGAGCAGCGCCTGGG
This sequence comes from Microbacterium sp. MRS-1, assembly GCF_000585455.1. Classification (NCBI taxonomy): domain Bacteria; kingdom Bacillati; phylum Actinomycetota; class Actinomycetes; order Micrococcales; family Microbacteriaceae; genus Microbacterium; species Microbacterium sp. MRS-1. Next base: position 5,810 of record NZ_JAUF01000091.1, on the reverse strand, counting down.
GATCGATGCCGTCGTGGCCCAGGACGCCGTGCATGTGCGCGGCGAAGCGATTGCGCGGGCTGGCGCCGTCGATCACCAGCGTGCGCCGACGCGCACGTCCCAGCATCTGTGCGGCGCTCAGGCCGGCCGCGCCGCCGCCGATGACGACCGCGTCCCACTCTCTGCTCTGCATAGGTCCACTGTGGAAGGTGCGGGTGATGATTGCAAACAGAATTGCGTTATTGGCAAACTGAGGAGATGTCCCACGCTCTCGATCAGGTCGGCGCTCGCCTTCGTGCGGCCCGGCACGCACGCGGCTGGACGCTCGAGGAGCTCGCGACGCCGGCGGGCGTCTCGGTGAGTACGCTGTCGCGTCTGGAGTCGGGCAAGCGACAAGCCTCGCTCGAGCTGTTGCTGCCGTTGACGCGTCGACTCGGCATCCGCATCGACGATCTCCTTCCTACCGAGACACGTGACCCGCGCGTGCACCGCCCGATCGAGCGTCGCGACGGGATGGTCATCGCGCCGCTGACGCTCGAGGACTCGCCGATGCAGGCGCTGAAGATCGTCTATCCGCCGATGGATGCCGCGCCCGCCGCCCGCATCCACGAGGGATACGAGTGGCTCTACGTGCTGAGCGGCCGCGTGCGGTTGGCGCTCGACGGCAGCGAGCACGCGCTCGGCGCCGGCGAGGCCGCCGAGTTCGACACGCGGTTGCCGCACTCGATCAGCGCGACCGCCGATGGCCCCGCCGAGGTGCTGAGCATCTTCAGTGCCTCGGGCGAACGCTTCCACACGCGCCTCGCCTGACGGCGAGAAACCACGACCGCCGCGAGAAACCACGACCGCCGCGAGAAACCACGCCGGCGCGTGTTTCTCGACGCGGCGATGGTTTCTCGCGGAGGAGGGACGCGTCAGGCGCGGTGGGCGCGGTAGTAGTCCAGGAGCGCGCGGGTCGAGGCATCCTGCGCGTCATACGCGGCCGCATCGCCCTCGACGGCGGGGGCGATCTGCAGAGCGAGCTGCTTGCCGAGCTCGACACCCCACTGGTCGAACGAGTTGATGCCCCAGACCACTCCCTGCGTGAAGGTGATGTGCTCGTACAGGGCGACGAGTTCGCCCAGCACCCGCGGGGTCAGCGCCGGCGCGAAGATCGACGTCGTCGGGCGGTTGCCGGGGAACGTGCGTGCCGCCACGAGCGCGCCGGTGGTGCCCTCGGCTTCGACCTCCTCCGCCGTCTTGCCGAAGGCGAGAGCCTTGGTCTGCGCGAGGAAGTTCGCCAGGAACAGGCCGTGCACGTCGCGGCCGCCGTCGTTGAGGTCGTACGCGGGGTTCACGAAGGCGATGAAGTCCGCCGGGATCAGGCGGGTGCCCTGATGGATCAGCTGGTAGAAGGCGTGCTGACCGTTGGTGCCCGGCTCGCCCCAGAAGATCTCGCCCGTGTCGCTCGTGACCGGCGAGCCGTCCCAGCGCACGCGCTTGCCGTTGGACTCCATCGTCAGCTGCTGCAGGTACGCGGCGAAACGACTGAGCTGCTGGGCGTAGGGGAGCACCGCGTGCGACTGGGCCCCGAGGAAATTCGTGTACCAGACGTTGAGCAGGCCCATCAGCACCGGCACGTTCCGCGCGAACGGGGTCGTCCGCACGTGCTCGTCGATCGCGTGGAAGCCCGCGAGAAGCTCGCGGAACGCCTCCGGTCCGAGCTCGACCATCAGCGACAGGCCGATGGCGGAATCGACCGAGTAGCGGCCGCCCACCCAGTCCCAGAATCCGAAGGCGTTCGCCGGGTCGATGCCGAAGTCGGCCACCTTGTCGAGGGCCGTCGAGACCGCGACGAAGTGGTGCGCGACGGCATCCTGCTTCTGCGCGTCGGAGCCGTCGATCGCCCCGGCGGCGGCCAGGCCCGTCCACAGCCAGTCGCGCGCGAGACGCGCGTTGGTGAGCGTCTCCAGCGTCGTGAACGTCTTCGAGGCGACGATGAACAGCGTCGTCTCGGGATCGAGGTCCTTCGTCTTGTGCGCCAGGTCGAACGGGTCGATGTTCGAGACGAAACGCGCGCTGATCCCCGCGGTCGCATACGGCTCCAGCGCGGTCGAGACCATCGCGGGACCGAGGTCGGAGCCGCCGATGCCGATGTTGACGACGTGCGTGACCGTCTTGCCGGTGACACCCTTCCACGCGCCCGAGCGCACGCGATCGGCGAAAGCGCTCATCGCCTCCAGCACGGCCTGCACATCGGCATCCACGTGCTGACCGTCCACGACCAGCTCGGGCGTCGCTCCGGCCGGGCGTCGCAGCGCCGTGTGCAGCACGGCGCGGTCTTCCGTCGTGTTGATGTGCTCGCCGCGGAACATGGCCGCGAGGCGATCGGCCAGGTGCACGTCGTCGGCGAGGGCCAGGAGCGAGGTCAGGATGCCGTCGTCCACGAGGTTCTTCGAGAGGTCCACGTGCAGGTCGGCGGCGTCGAAGGTCAGCCGCTCGACCCGCGTCGGGTCGTCGGAGAACCAGGCGCGGAGATCGGGGGCGAAATCCGCGGCGCGTGCGGACAGATCGGCCCAGGCGGGAGTGCGGGTGGCGTCGATGGGAGTGCTCACGCCTTTACGCTAGCGTCCGCGAGCCGGGTGTGCAGACGCGAGTCCTGTGAGAAAGGCATGGCCGGACGAGATCGATGCGCGAGCCCCGGAAACGACGGTGGGCCGGCCGTCCGAGAGGACGACCGGCCCTGCAATCCGTTGCACCACATTCGCAGGGGGAGAGTCCTGCGTCGCGTCCTCCGGCTCATGGAGTCGGTGTCCGGATTCGGCGATGACTCACGCTATAACGGCGAGGTCACGGTGGCGGGCTCGTCCGCCGAGTGCATATCGTTCGCATACCGTCCTGCCAGGAAACGGTCCCGTCCTCACGATCGCAGCGAGGCGAACCCTGCCGAGACCGTCAGGCTGACCCGCCGCGGCGAATCCGGATCCACGCGCAGACGGTTCTCCACGTCCCCGGCGGCGGCGTCGGTGGACACGGCGTAGGTCGCGTCGGGCAGCACGAGAGCGAGCCGGCCCGCGCTGAGGTCCGCCGTCAGAGTCCGGGGCGCGGACCCGGTGAGGCTGCCCTCGACGGACCCGGCGCTCAGCTTGAAGCCCGCGCGATCGACTCCGGCGAGATCCACGACGAGTCGCCCGGCGGAGACGTCCGCGGTGAGCGCTGCCGCTCGCCCCGACAGCTCCATCGATCCGGCGCTCACGGTGGCGTTCACCGTCCCGTACGTGCCCTGCACCCGCAGCGCGCCGGCGCTGAGCGTGAGATCGCCGTCGAGGGCGACCCGCTCCAGCGAACGGGGGAGGGTCAGCACCGCGGTGTCGCTGCGCCCGAAGGGGCGGATCGCGCTCCACCACGTACGCTGCGTCGTGACCACGAGCCGATCGCCGTCGCGACGCAGGCGCCAGTCCGCGACGGCACCGTCGACCTCCAGCGACGCGCGGTCGCCGCCGTAGACGATGCTCAGATCCGCGGCGGCCACGTCGACGGTGAGGGCGCGTACGTCCGCGGCATCCGCCGTCAGCGTGCCGCTGCCGCGCGCGGCGCCGGCGATCGCGCCGAGCGCCGAGGTGGCGAACGCGCCGAAGATCAGGGCGGCGCCGAGCGCGATCGTCAGGATCGCCACGACGCGGGCCGCCGGGCGTGGGCCGGTCGGACGCGGCGGTCCATCGGGACGGCCGGCGGATGGCCCGCCCGCGCCGGCGGTCGGCGGAGGCGGTGTGAGGGTGGTGGTCATCGGTTCGTTCCGTTCTCCCAGTGGATGAGGGCGGCCAGCACCCGTCGGTTGCCGTGTTCGTCCTGCTCGAGGTCGAGCTTTTGGAACAGCGAGGTGATGTGCTTCTCGACGCTCGCCTCGGTGACGAACAGCGTCTGTGCGATCGCCTGGTTGCTCTTGCCTTCGGCGATCAGCGCCAGCACGCTGCGCTCGCGTTCGGTCAGCCGCGCCATGCGTGCGTCGCGTCCGCGGCGGGTGAGCAGCTGCGCGACCACTTCGGGGTCGAGGACGGTGGCGCCCGCGCCGATGCGTTCGACCGCATCGAGGAAATCGCCGACATCGGCCACGCGATCCTTCAGCAGGTAGCCCAGCGCCGCGGACTGGGTGCTGATCAGCTCGCCCGCATACCGCTCCTCGACGTATTGGCTGAGCACCAGCACGGCCACCTCCGGATGTGCGGCGCGCAGGTGCACCGCGGCGCGGATGCCTTCATCGGTGAACGTGGGCGGCAGGCGCACGTCGAGGATGCACAGATCCGGGGTGGAGGTGGCCACGGCATCCATCAGCGCCCCGGCGTCGGGGAGCGCGGCGACCACCTCGTGACCGGCGTCGTCGAGGAGGCGCACGAGACCCTCGCGCAGCAGGGTGGAATCCTCGCAGATCAGGATGCGCACGGCACACTCACCTCCAGAGCGGTCGGACCGCCGTGGGGGCTGTCGAGGCGGCTCACCCCGCCGGCTGCCGCGATCCGATGCGCGATGCCGTCGAGGCCGCCGCCGGGCAGCACGCGGGCACCGCCGACACCGTTGTCCTCGACGCGTGCCCAGAGCACCGGCGCGCCCTGATCGGCGCCATCGCGTCGGCGCACCGTCACGCGCACCTCGCTGCCCCGCGAGTGCTTGGCCGCGTTGGTCAGCGACTCGGCGATGGCGAAGTAGACCGCGGCCTCGGCCGTGCGGCTGCACCGATTCGACGGGTCCCCGGAGGCATCGGGCAGACGCACGTCGAGGGTCACGGGGACGTGCGATCGCGCGGCCAGGGCGCTGAGGGCGGCATCCAGGCCCCGGTCGTCGAGGACGGAGGCGTGGATGCCGCGGGCCAACTGGCGCAGCTCGGTGATCGCCGCCTTGGTGGAGGTGTGGGCCTCATCGATCAGAGCCTTGGCTGCCGCCGGGTCGCTGTCGATCTTCTGCTGCGCGAGCCCCAGGGTCATCCCGACGGACACGAGCCTCGGTTGGACGCCGTCGTGAAGGTCCCGTTCGATGCGCGTGCGCTCCAGTTCGCCGGAGCGCACCGCGCTCTCGCGCTGCGTGCCGGCAGCGCGGGCCTGCTCCACGAGCATTGCCTCACGGCTCGGCACGAGCACCGCGCGGGTGAGCACGGCGTGCAGGAGCGCAGCGCCGATCAGCAGCGCGAGGCTGACGATGATGCCCACGATGCCGACCGGGATGGCCGCCTCGATGCCGATCTGCACATCCGTGGCGGGGATGCGCGCGGCATCCTCGCCGATCAGCGGTGCGAACAGCAGCACCACGCTCGAGGACAGCGCCCCGACGATCGGCAGCACGATGAGTCCGAGGATCGTCGAGATGCCGGCCGAGGCGACGCCGCGCCACATGGGGCCGTCGGTGAACTGCTGCCAGAGCGTCCGCAGCCATCCGGAGAACCCGGGCTGGGCGCTGTGGCGCACCGTCAGCGCGGGCAGGTCGTAGCCGTAGAGGCCGTCGACCCGTGCGTACTCGAGCCACGCCGTGGCCCACGTCGCGTAGAGGAACGCGACCAGGAACAACGCCCCGACCCCGAGAGCGGGGAGGAGCCCGACGCCGAGGCTCAACAGCAGCAGGAGCAGGCTGAAGATCGCGGTGCCCGCCAGCCCCATCGCCGCCAGCTGGGCGATGGCGCCGAGATGGGCGAGGACTCCGACGCGGCGCGCGGGCGCCGTCGGCGCGGGCGGTGGGGGTGAGCCGTGCGGCACGGATGCCGGGGGCAAGGTGGCGGTCTCTGACATGACTCCACGCTAGGTGTACTTCCCCGTGACGTTGTGAACGCGGGCTGAGGGGGTCTGGCCTCCGATCCCGGTGTGGGG
>NZ_JAUF01000090.1:0-2921 GCF_000585455.1 Microbacterium sp. MRS-1 | reverse complement strand
CATTCTCCCGCGCAACTCGCGGCGGCTGGCCACCCCGCACCTTCTTGATCAACACGCCCTAGTGATGGGTCTGGACAGTCGGGTCGATGAGAATGGCAACCCGTACCCGCAGGACATCTACAACGCGATCCACGCTGAAGACGCGTCCGTCGGTGGGTACAACACGAACGTCCTGCTCTACATCCACATCCCCGCCGGCGGCGGTCCGGCGGTGGGGATATCCATCCCGCGCGATGACTATGTCCAATACGCGGGCAACATCGGCGGTGTCTCGCACGGCAAGATCAAGGAAGCGTACGGGCGGGAACTGTCCGCGAAGCTCCCCGTCCTGCTGAAGCAGGGCCTGTCGAAGGCGGACGCGTATCAGCAGGCGCGCGATGCGGCACGCGAGGCGGAGATCCGCGCGGTGTCGCAGTTCCTCGGCGGGGTGCGGATCGATCATTTCGTCGAGGTCACCATGGCGGCGTTCTACCGTGTCGCGCAGGCCGTCCAGCCGATCACGGTCTGCCTGAACCACGCGACAGCGGACCCGAAGTACTCGGGCGCGAACTTCCCCGCCGGGATGCAGCAACTCACCGCGTCGCAGGCGATGTCGTTCGTGCGTCAGCGCCGCGACACCGTATACCGGGGCGTGTTCCTGACCGACCTGGACCGCACCCGCCGACAGCAGGCGTTCATGTGACGGCGCTCAGCGAATCTCCCCAGAGTTGCTCATCGAAGTTCCCCAGGTCGCGGGGTTAGGTTAGCGCAGGTTTGTGCCGGTGGTGACGCGGCGGAGTTCGTCTGCGGCGGCGTGGTGGTGGCGGAGCCGGTAGGAGGCGCCGTCGAGGGTGATCACGACGGATCGGTGCAGGAGCCGGTCGAGCATCGCGGCGGCGACGGTGGTGTCTCCGAGGATCTCTCCCCATGCTCCGACGGGCCGGTTCGTGGTGATCACGATCGATGTCTTCAAGTAGCGCTGGTTGATGACCTGGAACAGTGCGGAGGCGGCTTCGCCGGGCAGTGGCAGGTAGCCCAGTTCGTCAATGATGAGGAGGGTGGGTCCGGCGAAGAACCGCATCATGGTCGACCATTTTCCTTCGATCGCGGCGCGGTGGCAGCGGGCGGCGAGGTCGGCGGCGGAGGTGAAGTAGACCCGGTAGCCGGCGGTGACGGCGGCGTGGCCGAGTCCGGTCGCGATGTGGGTTTTGCCGACTCCGGGAGGTCCGATCAGGAGCACGTTGGTGGCGGTGTCGATGTAGCGGCAGGTGCCGAGTTCTTGCAGCAGTGACCGGTCTATGCCGCTGGCGGAATCTATGTCGAAGTCGTCTAGGGTGGCGCCGGTGGGGAGGTTCGCGAACCGGAACCGGCCAGTCAGGCGGCGCGCGTCGGTCGCGGTCACCTCGATGCGCAGCAAGTGCTCGAGGGCGTGGGTGAGGGTCCAGCCCTCGGCTTGTGCCTGGTCGAGGACTTTCGGGAGGGCGTCGGCGGCGTCGGTGAGTTTCAGGTCGGTGAGGTGGGTCCGCAGCTGCTGGTAGACGCTCGCTGCGGTCGTCGTCGTGGAAGTCGTGGTGGTCATGAGAGGGTGTTCCTGTTCTTCGCGGCCTGCTCGTAGGCGGCCAGGCTGATCACGGTCGTGGTGGGTTCGGTGGTGCCGGTCAGGGCGGCGGCGGCGCGGAGCGCGGCGGTCCCGGGTGGGATGCGTTCCTTGCGGCGGTGCGGGCGTCCGGGTGGCGCGGATGCCATCGCGATCGCTTCGAGGGCGGTGACGTGTCCGGTGTCGCGGGTCGTGACGCCCAGCCCGGGCTCGGCGACCCGGTGCCGGGCGACGACCGCGCCGGTGACGGTGGCGATGTCGATGATGTCGGCGCCGAGCCGCTGCTGGACGATGACTTTCGTCGCGGCCAGCTCCGGTGGCACCGAGTACCGGTTCCCGCGCCAGTCGATCAACGCCTGCCTGGTCGCGGTGCGCTCCTCGGTCACCACCACGGGGAACACAGTCGGCGGCAGCGGTCGCAGTCGCTCCGCCGCGAGCATCGCCTTCGCGGTCGTCTTGCCCGTCTCAGTCTGGCGTGGCCGATCGTCCTGCCCCCTGGCGAACGCTTCGAAACTGGCCTGCGCCTGCTCCAGAGTCAGCTCGTCGGGGACGGTCCGCCACCAGCGCTGCGCGGCGGTGTGGTTGTTCTTCTCGACCACCCCCTTCCGGTTCCCGCTGCGGGGCCGGCACGCGATCACCGTGACGGCGTGATGCTTAGCGAACGCGGCGAACATCGGCGTCAGATCACTGGTGCCCTGTTTGAGGACCGTGGTCATCCGGTCGAACCGCCAGTCGCGGGTCAGCCCGCCCAGCAGCCCGAGCAGGGTGCTCATCGCGACCAGCAGATGCGGTAGATCCGTCGACGAAGACAGCACGCCCCGCCAGACCCCCGAGTGGGCAAGCGAGCCGACCAGTGCGTATGCCTTCTTGTGACCGAACCCCCACGACGCGGGCGGGTCGGGCAGCTCGACCCAGTCGAACTGGGTCTCCTCGCCGGGCGGATGCTCGATGATCGCGTTCGGCCGCTTCGTGACATGCGCGCAGGCCGTGCACGCCGGCCGCAGCCCACGGTCACGGATCTGCCGCGTCAGCGTCGGATACGAGCCCTCATAGCCGAGCGGGCGCAGCTCATCCATCAGCGTCATCGCCCACAAGTGCGGGTCCTCGATCAGCCGTGCAACGGCGTAGTCGACGAACGCGTCGAACGAGTCCGGCGCGGCGCGTTCACGCCGACCGGGGACGCGGTCACCCTTCAGGTAGGCCCGGATCGTCTTGCGGTCATGGTCGGTGCGGCGGGCGATCTCACTGATCGTCATCCCCTGCCGTCTGAGCGCGTGGATATCCGGCTCTTCGGACATTCGGTGGGGGTGAGGCTCGCCGGGTGATGGTCGGCGGGTAGGGGTCG
>NZ_JAUF01000089.1:0-2472 GCF_000585455.1 Microbacterium sp. MRS-1 | reverse complement strand
GGGGGCGGGCGGCGGGTGGGCGGGGGGGCGGAGGCGGGTGCGGTTACCCCGAGGAAACGTCGCGGTGACACGGCATCCGTAGCGTGGCCGGCATGAAGGTGATCGTCGTCGGAGCGGGTGTCGGGGGAACGAGCGCGGGCATCGCGCTGCAGAGGCTGGGCCACGACGTCGTCATCTACGACCAGATGCGCGAGAACCGTCCGGTGGGAGCAGCCCTGTCGCTGTGGTCGAACGGCGTGAAGGTGCTGAACTGGCTCGGACTCGGCGCCGAGGTCGCCGCTCTCGGCGGCGACATGGCCGACATGGTCTACCTCGATGGGCACACCGGCGAGACCCTGTGCGACTTCTCCCTCGCGCCGGTCACCACCCAGACGGGGCAGAAGCCGTACCCGGTCGCCCGCGCCGATCTGCAGGCGCTGCTGATGGAGCGGTTCGGCCTCGACGGCATCCACCTCGGCAAGAAGCTCGTCGGCATCGCCGACGACGGCACGACCGTGACCGCCACGTTCGCGGACGGCACGACCGACTCCGCCGACATGCTCATCGGCGCCGACGGCGCCCGCTCGATCGTGCGCGACTACGTGCAACCCGAGGGCGCGCCGCCGATCGAGCGCGAGTACTCGGGGTACACCAACGTCAACGGGCTCGTGCCGGTCTCGGCATCCATCGGACGCCCGACGGCGTGGACGACGTACGTCGCCGACGGCAAGCGCGCCGCGGTCATGCCGATCGCCGGCGACCGCTTCTACTTCTGGTTCGACATCCCCCAGCCATCGGGTCTGCCGTATGCTCCCGCGGCAGGCGTCGCACCGTTGCGCGAGGCGTTCGGCGACTGGGCGCCCGGAGTGCAGGAGCTGCTCGCCGCGATCGACCCGGCCACCTCGCTCAACCGCGTCGAGATCTGGGACATCACCCCGTTCGACACCTGGACGAAGGGCCGGGTCGCGATCCTCGGGGATGCCGCGCACAACACCTCCCCCGACATCGGCCAGGGGGCGTGCTCAGCGCTCGAAGACGCCTTCGCGCTCGGCATCGCGTTCGCCACCAACACGCTGGGCGTCGCCGACACCCTCCGCCGCTACGCCGCGATGCGCGTGGAGCGGGCCGGGGAGCTCGTGCTGCGGGCGCGCAAGCGCGCCTGGGAGACGCACGCGTTCGATCCCGCCGTGACCGACGCCTGGTACGAGAGCCTCCGCGCCGCCGACGGCACCGGCATCATCCGCGGCATCGTCGGCAACATCGAAGACAGCCCGGTCAACCTCGGCGGCGGCCTGCTCGCGGGCTGAGCGCGCCGCGGCATCCGTCGCCGGGCCGCCCCGGCGTCACCCGCCGATCCGCGGGCCGAACTGCAAGGGATGCCGCGCGACACGCCGCGGCATCAGCCATCCCGCCGGCGCGTCGCCGTCAAAGCCCTTGCAGTTCGGGCAGGCGTGGTGCGGACCGCGAGGGCGCGGCGTCAGAGACGACGGGCGATGGATGCCGCGACCGTGAGCCACGCATCGCGGGTCTCGGGCGACAGCGCATCGAAATCGATGGGACCGCCGTCGACGAGCGCGGCATCGAAGGGCACGTGCACGACCTCGGCCGTGACCTGCGAGAAGTGGCGCTCGAGGCGCTCGGCGAGCTTGCGATCGGGCTTTGTCGACGGCGCCGCGAGAATCGTGACGGCCTCGTCGATCTTGTGGTCGAAGCCCTTCTCGCGCAGGCCGTCGAGCAGCCAGGCGGCACTGGCCGCGGTGTCTTCGCGCACCGTCGAGACGATGACGAGCTGGTCGGCTGCGGCGACGGCGGCGACCCAGTTCGAGGCGCGCATGTTGTTGCCGGTGTCGACGATGAGCAGGCGGTAGTAGCGCGAGAGCACGTCGTGGAGGCGGTCGAAGGCGGTCGCGTCGATGGTGGAGGATGCCGCGGCATCCTCGTCCGAGGCGAGCACGTCGAAGCGGGCGTCGACCTGCGTGCGTACGTAGGTGTCGAGCGCCGCGAGGCTCGCTCGATCGGGCGTGGCGAAGCGGTCGAGGTCTTCGAGCAGGTCGACGGCCGTGCGGTGGTGCGGCGCGTTCTGCGCGCGCCACCCGAGCGTGCCGCGGGTCTCGTTGTTGTCCCAGGCGAGCGTGGCGCCGCCGCGCTGGGTGCCGAACGTCGCGGCCAGCAGCAGCGTCGACGTGGTCTTGTGCGCCCCGCCCTTCGGGTTGAGCACCACGATCGTGCGCGGCGCGTCGAGGCGGCGCTGCACGAGACGCTCGCGATCGAGACGCGACTGCTCCGCCTTGCCCGGGCGGGGCGAGATCGCGCCGCCGGTCAGACGGCGGACCGCTCCGCGCCACCCCTCGGTCGCCCGCGGACGCGCGCGGTCGGCGCGAGAGTTGAGCAGGTCGTCGACCGTCGGCGTGGCCCGCTGGGCCGGCGTGCGCTGCGCGCCCTCGCGGCGGGTGCCGCCGCTGCGCAGCGGCCCGTCGGTCACCGCCACCGCGG
>NZ_JAUF01000088.1:0-13140 GCF_000585455.1 Microbacterium sp. MRS-1 | reverse complement strand
CTCGCGACACACCTCAAGGATCGCCCACCCGCCCCACAACAGCATTTAGCAACACGGCCTAGTTCTCCCGCCGCCCGCCCGAACGGCAAGGGATGCCCGGCGACGCGCCGTGGCATCCCTTCCGGGGGCGGCGTGTCGGCGCGTAGACCTTGCAGTTGGGGTGCGGTCCGCGGCCCGGACGGAAGGCCTGCCCGACCTGCCCGAACCGGCCAGACCGACCCGACGAGACCGCCCCGACCCGGCCACACCCACCTGCCCGAGCTGAACCAACCGCAACCGGCCCGAACTGCAAGGGATGCCGGGGGACACGCCGTCGCATCCGTCGCACCGGCGGCGTGTCGGCCCGTCGACCTTGCAGTCCGGTTGCCCCGCGCGCCACAGGCCGCCGCGTCACCGGCTCGCGGCATCCAGAGCGATGTTCAGCTCGAGCACGTCGACGCGGGGCTCGCCCAGGAAGCCGAGGTCCCGCGCCGTGGTGTGCTGATCGACGAGCGCCGTCACCACGGCCGGGTCGAAGCCGCGCGCCGCCGCCACACGCGCCACCTGCAGCTTCGCGTACGCCGGCGAGATGTGCGGGTCGAGCCCGGAACCGGATGCCGTGACGGCATCGGCGGGGATGTCGCCCACCGGCACGCCGTCCGCCGAGGCGATCGCGGCCTGACGCTCACCGATCGCGGTCACGAGGTCGCGGTTCTCGGGCCCGAGGTTCGACCCGCTCGAGGCCGTGCCGTCATAGCCGCTGCCCGCGGCCGATGGCCGCGACTGGAAGTACTGCGGGAGGGCTGCGCCGTCGGCATCCGTGAAGGACTGGCCGATCAGCGCGCTGCCGACAACCTGCCCGTCGGCGTCGCGGACGAGCGAGCCGTTCGCCTGCGCGGGAAGCGCCAGCTGGCCGACGCCCGTGATCACGGCCGTGTACGCGATGCCGAGCACGGCCGTGGCGACGAGCATCGCACGGGCGGCGACGCCGAGGTGGCGGGCATATGTACGGGTGGAGGTACGGGTGGACATGACGATGCCTTTCGAGAACCCGGCTCAGAAGCCCGGGAGAAGGCTCACGACGAGGTCGATGAGCTTGATGCCGACGAAGGGGGCGATGACGCCGCCCAGGCCGTAGATGAGGAGGTTGCGCCCGAGGATCTGCGAGGTGCTCGCCGGCCGGTACGCGACGCCCTTCAGCGCCAGCGGGATCAGGACGACGATGATGATCGCGTTGAAAATGATGGCGCTGGTGACCGCCGACGCGGGCGAGTGCAGTTGCATGATGTTCAGCGCCGCGAGTCCCGGGAAGACGCCCATGAACATCGCCGGGATGATCGCGAAGTACTTCGCGATGTCGTTGGCGAGAGAGAACGTCGTCAGCGCTCCGCGGGTGATGAGCAGCTGCTTGCCGATCCGGACGATGTCGATGAGCTTCGTCGGGTCGCTGTCGAGGTCGACCATGTTGCCGGCCTCCTTCGCGGCGGAGGTGCCCGTGTTCATCGCGACGCCGACGTCGGCCTTCGCGAGCGCGGGGGCGTCGTTCGTGCCGTCACCGGTCATCGCGACCAGCGCGCCGCCGGCCTGCTCGCGCTGGATGAGCGCCAGCTTGTCTTCCGGGGTCGCCTCGGCGAGGAAGTCGTCGACGCCCGCCTCCGCGGCGATCGCCCGCGCCGTCAGCGGATTGTCTCCCGTGATCATCACGGTGCGGATGCCCATCGCGCGCAACTGCGTGAACCGCTCGGCGAGGCCCTCCTTGACGACGTCCTTCAGGTGCACGACTCCCAGCACGCGCGCGCCCGCGGCATCCTGAACGGCCACCACCAGCGGTGTGCCGCCGGACTGCGACACGGACTCGATGTCCGATGTCAGCTGCGTGCGCACGGATGCCGCGACCGGACCGGCCTGCTCCATCCACGCCAGCACGGCGCTGCCGGCGCCCTTTCGGATGACGGTGCCGTCGGCCAGATCCAGACCGCTCATGCGGGTCTGGGCGGTGAAGGGAACCGCGACGGCGTCGTCCGGGGCGACCGCCTCGACGCCGCGCGCGGCGGCGAGCTCGACGATCGAGACACCCTCGGGTGTCGGGTCGGACAGCGACGACAGGGCGGCGGTGCGTGCGAGCTCGCTCTCGTCCACGCCCGTCAGCGGCAGGAAGGCGCTCGCTCGGCGGTTTCCGTAGGTGATCGTGCCGGTCTTGTCGAGCAGCAGCGTGGTCACGTCGCCGGCCGCCTCGACGGCGCGGCCCGACATGGCCAGTACGTTGTGCTGCACGAGGCGGTCCATGCCGGCGATGCCGATCGCCGACAGCAGCGCACCGATCGTCGTCGGGATCAGGCACACCAGCAGCGCCACGAGCACGGGGATGCTGACGGGGCTCGCCGCGTACGAGGCGATCGGGTTGAGCGTCAGCACGACGATCACGAACACGATCGACAGGCTCGCCAGCAGGATGCCGAGGGCGATCTCGTTGGGGGTGCGCTGACGGTTCGCGCCTTCGACGAGCGCGATCATGCGGTCGACGAAGGTCTGACCGGGCGTGGACGTGATGCGGACGACGACGCGGTCGCTGAGCACGCGCGTGCCGCCGGTGACGGCGCTGCGGTCGCCGCCGGATTCGCGCACGACGGGGGCCGATTCGCCGGTGATGGCCGATTCGTCGACCGTCGCGATGCCCCAGATGACGTCGCCGTCGCCGGGGATGAGCTCGCCGGCCGACACGACCACGACGTCGTCCAGGGTCAGCTCCGACGAGGCCACGTCTTCGGTCGCGGCGGTGGTGGCCGCGGCATCCGCGGCGGCGTCGTAGCCGCGCACTCGGTGCGCGACCGTGGCCGTGCGGGTCGTGCGCAGGGCCTGCGCCTGCGCCTTGCCGCGGCCTTCGGCGACCGACTCGGCGAGGTTCGCGAACAGCACCGTCAGCCAGAGCCACACGGCGATGCCCCACGTGAAGCCGCCTGGCACCGGGGTGCCGCCGGAGCTCTGCGGGCCGCCGAGGAAGGGCTCGGCGATCGCGATCGCGGTAGTGAGGGCCGCGCCCACCCACACGAGGAACATCACGGGGCTGCGCCACAGCTCGGCGGGGTTGAGCTTGCGGAGGGCACCGGGAAGGGCGCCGACCAGCTGCGTCCAGCCGAACGCGCGGCGGGCGGGGGCGGGCAACGACGCGGTGTCATCACCGGTGGGTTGCGGACGGTCGAGGACCGGAGCGGACGTGTTCATTTCAGGAGAGACCTTCTGCCAGGGGACCCAGCGCGAGAACGGGGAAATACGTCAGTGCGGTGATGACCACGGTCACGACCGCGAGCAGGCCGACGAACTGCGGGCGGTGCGTCGGCAGCGTGCCGGCGGTGGCGGGCACGCGCTCCTGTGCACCGAGCGAGCCGGCCAGGGCGAGCACGAGCACGATCGGGACGAACCGTCCGAGCAGCATCACCACACCCAGCGCCGTGTTGAACCAGGGCGTGTTCGCGGTGAGTCCGGCGAACGCCGAGCCGTTGTTGTTCGCGGCCGACGTGAACGCGTACAGCACCTCCGTCATCCCGTGGATGCCGGGATTGAGGATCGAGGTCGCCTCGACGTCGGCGCGCACGGCGGGGAAGCCGAAGCTCAACGCCGTGCCCGCCAGCACCAGGGTCGGAGTCACCAGGATGTACAGGCTCGCGAGCTTGATCTGGGTCGGGCCGATCTTCTTGCCGAGGTATTCGGGGGTGCGACCGACGAGCAGACCTCCGACGAACACGGCGATGATCGCGAGCACGAGCATGCCGTACAGACCCGAGCCCACGCCGCCGGGGGCGACTTCGCCGAGCATCATGTTCAGCAGCGGAATCATGCCGCCCGTCGCGGTGTACGAGTCGTGCATCGAGTTCACCGCGCCGGTCGAGGTGAGCGTCGTGACGGCCGCGTACAGCGCCGAGCCGACGATGCCGAACCGCTGCTCCTTGCCCTCCATCGCGCCCCCGGCCAACTGCGGGGCGGTGCCGTGCCCGGCGACCTCGAGCGCGCTCACCGCGGCGATGGACGCGATCGCGAGGGTCGACATGACCGCGAGGATCGCGTAGCCCTGGCGGTTGTCGCCGACCATGCGACCGAACGTGCGCGGCAGCGAGATCGGGATGACGAGGATCAGCAGCAGCTGGAACAGGTTCGTCCACGGCGTCGGGTTCTCGAAGGGGTGCGCGGAGTTCGCGTTGAAGAACCCGCCGCCGTTGGTGCCGAGCATCTTGATCGCCTCCTGCGAGGCGACCGGTCCGCCCGGGATCGACTGCGTCGCTCCGGTGAGCGTGTGCGCGTCGACGAAACCGTTCAGGTTCTGGATCACGCCGCCGGCCAGCAGCACGACGGCGGCGATCACCGCCATCGGCAGCAGCAGTCGGCCGAGGCCACGCGTGAGATCGACCCAGAAGTTGCCGATCGTGCTCTGCCCGCGCCGCGCGAAGGCGCGCACGAGCGCGATCGCGACGGCGATGCCGACGGCGGCCGAGACGAAGTTCTGCACCGTGAGGCCGGCGAGCTGCACGAGGTAGCCCATCGTTGCCTCGGGGGAGTACGACTGCCAGTTCGTGTTGGTGACGAAGGATGCCGCGGTGTTGAACGCCAGGCCCTCGGGCACGGCCGGCAGCCCGAGCGAGGCCGGCAGCAACGCCTGCAGGCGCTGGAGCGCGTAGACGAAGAGCACGCCCATGAGTGAGAAGGCGAGGACGCCCCGGGTATAGGCCTGCCAGGTCTGTTCGCTGCGCGGATCGACCCCGATGAGGCGGTAGACGACCCGCTCTGCGACGGCATCCTTCTCACCCGTGAAGATCCGGAACATGAGATCGCCGACCGGGCGGTACAGCAGCGCGAGCAGCAGGACGAGGGTGGCGATCTGGAGCACGCCGAACCAGATGTCGGCCGAATCGACGCCCATCAGAAGCGTTCCGGTTTCACGAGGGCGACGACGAGGTAGACGACGCTGGCGATGCCCAGCGCGGCGCCGATGATCGAGAAGACGTCCATCAGAGTCGCTCCGCCCCCTTCACGACGAGGGCGACGATCGCGAACACCGCGACCGTCACGACGACGTAGATCACATCGAGCACAGCAACTCCCGGACACTGACCGCGCTCCGACGTCGGCGCGGGCGCCCACCATGGGCACGGCATCCGATCCAACTCCTGCGCGGCGGCCGCTTCCGGCGTCCTTACGGTTTCCCTACGGCCCGGCGGGCGGTCCTCACGGCACGCTCACGTCGCCGACGGCGGTGGGGCGTTTCGACTCGCTGCGGTCACGGGGGCCGGCGTGGTCGGCTGGCTCGCGGTGATCGGCATCTTGCTGCTGTTCACGGCGGCGCTGACGTGGGTGGCGGTGATCGCGGGGTTGACGGCGAAGACCGTGGATGGCGCGAGCGCCTTCAGCTATCCGCTGATCTTCCTGCCGTTAATCAGCTCCGCCTTCATGCCGACCGACTCCATGCCCGCTCCGGTCGCCTGGTTCGCACAGAACCAACCGGTGACCCCGATCGTCGAGACGATCCGTGCTCTGTTCGCGGGCACGCCGGTTTCGGGTCAGATCTGGGTGGCCCTCGCGTGGTTGCTCGGCATCCTCGTCGCCGGTGAGGTCAGGCGAGGGGCGAATCAGTCGCCATCGACTCCGGCGCTCACGCCGGCGTCGGCATCCGCGGCCGCGCGCTGCTCGGGCGTGAGCCGCCGGCGCTGCGCCTTCGACGGTCGGATCGCCGGCACGTCGCCGACGATCGGCACCGGCGTCCGGTACAGGTGCACGCCGTAGCGCGCGACCAGACCGATGAGCACCATCAGCTTGTTGCGCGGACCGAGCAGGCTCGTGATGTGGACGAAGAGCCACGTCAGCCAGCCGAACGAGCCGGTGAGGGCGACCGTCTTGCGCAGGAGCGGAATCTTCGAGAGGAAGCGCAGACGGTGCAGCCCGGGAAGGTTGGCGATGCCGGGCAGCTCGCCGATGGCGGCGCGACGGCCGATGATCGCCAGCTGTCCCTTGTCGTAGTACGAGAACGGCTGCGTCGGCTGTCCCGCGATGAGCCGCACGATCTGGCGGGCGACGTGCTCGCCGCCCTGGATCGCCGGCTGCGCCAGCTGGGGAAGGTCCTGCGGCGCGATCGCGACGTCGCCGGCCGCGAAGACCCCGGGCAGCCCCACGACCTGCAGATCCTCGCCGACGCGAATGCGGTCGCCCTTGTCGAGCGGCAGGCTCCAGTCGCGCACCTCCTCGTGGGGTGCGACGCCCGTCGCCCAGACGGTGAGATCGGACGGCAGCACGGTGCCGTCCGAGAGCACGACGGCATCCGGTCGCACCTCGTCGACGCCGGCGCCCAGGCGCAGCTCGACGTCGCGGCGCCGCAGCTGCGCCGCCGCGTAGTCGCGCAGCTTCGGCAGGAAGGGCTTCAGGATTTCGCTGCGCTGCACGAGCGTGATGCGGAACGCGTCGCCGTCGAGCTCGGGGTAGGCCGGCTCCAGGCCTTGGTCGCGCAGCTCGGCGAGGGCGCCGGCCATCTCGATGCCGGTGGGTCCTCCACCGATCACCACGACCGACAGTCCCTTGGTGCGCCCGTCCCGCACGGCCGCTCGCTCGAGCCGGGTGAACAGGGCGTCGCGGATGGCGATCGCCTGCGAGCGGGAGTACACCGCGAACGAGTTCTCCTTCGCCCCGGGCGTGCCGTGATACGCGGTCGTGACGCCGTTGGCCACGAGCAGGTAGTTGTACGACACCTCCTGACCATCGAGCAGGCGCACCGTGCGAGCCTCGGGATCGATCTCCATGAGGTGCTCGTGCACGACGTCGAGGTTGGGCTGGCGTACCCGCAGACTGCGGAGGAAGTGGGTGACGTCGCCGGGGTTCAGACCGCCCGTGGCGACCTGGTACAGCAGCGGCTGGAAGGTGTTGTAGACGCGGCGATCGATGAGCGTCACCCGCACGTCGGCGTGCCGGAGGGCTCGCGCGGCGCTGATTCCGGCGAAGCCGCCGCCGATGATGACCACGTGCGGCCTCGTGTCGAGCGTCGGTTTCGTCGAGTCGTCGGGAGCCTGCGATGCGGATGCCGTCATAGCCGCAGATTACCCCGACCGGGCGAACCGCCTCTGTCGTACCCCGATGGTTGACACGGTGGGACAATGGGTGCATGAGCCCCTCCGCCGCGCACCGCATCGAGACCGCGCAGGTGCGCCGCAGCCCGCGGTACACGGTTTTCCTGCTGGCGGGCGCGGTCCTCGGCATCCTGGCCGCTCTCGTGCTCACGTTCGCCTTCGGCGGTGACAACGAGAGTGCGAGCACAGGGGTCTCGTACTCGACGACGCAGGTCTTCGGGTTCATCTGCCTGTTCGCGATCCCGATCGGCGTCGCCGTCGGCGGCGTGGTCGCGCTCGTTCTCGACCGCTCGCTGGCACGTCGTGCCCACGAGGTGCGCGTCGAGCGCGAGGTCATCACGATCGACGACGCGGAGTAACCCCCCGGCGCTCGACCGCGCCGCGGACGCCGTCAGGCGATGTCGGCGATGATCGGCGCGACCGCGGCGTCGAAGGCGGCGATGTCGCCGCGCAGGCCGTCGGTGACCGCGATCGTGAGCGCCCCGATCCACCAGACGCCGCGCTGCGTGAACGGCAGCACCTGGACGTTGAGCTCGAACGAGTGCGCCCGCCGCCCCACGACGCGCTCGTGCTCGGCGATCGCACTGGCGTAGGCGCGGTACGACGCTCCCGTTCCCAGACGCGACCGGTAGTGCTGATGTTCCGCCCGGGCGTACACCACGGCGTCCGGCCCGTGGGGCATGATCGCGTCGGCGAGCTCCTCGAAACCCTCGACGGGAAGTGCGACCACGGTCTCGAAGCCGTCGATGAGTTCGAGCGGGACGGGGGAGGGGTTGGCCTGCGGTTCGACCGTCAGATCCCAGTACGCGCGCCACTGCCGCTCGATCGCGGAGCGGTCGTCGTACTCGCTGATCGGTGCGCTGCGCGGAGGAATGCCCCGCAGGTGCGGCAGCTCCTCCGGAAAGCGGATGCCGAGCACCTGGCGCAGATAGAGCGCGACGAGCACCGGAAGCGTGGCGTCCTCGCGGACGATCCACTCCGGTGCTTCCGCGGCTGCCATGTCGCCATCCTAGGGACAGCGCTCGGCGCGGCGACAGGGTGCGATCGGCGCCTCTGCGCCGACGGTCCGCGCTTCCCGCCCCTGCCGGTAGGCTGTTCGCGTGGCAGAAGCCCCACAGAACCCCTATTCCGAAGCCGGCGTCGACACCGCGGCGGGAGATCTCGCCGTCGAACTGATGAAGTCGGCTGTCCGTCGCACCCACGGGCCCGAGGTGCTGGGCGGTGTCGGCGGGTTCGCCGGCCTGTTCGACGCCTCGGCGCTGCAGTCCTACGAGAAGCCCCTGCTGGCCACCTCGACCGACGGCGTGGGCACCAAGGTCGCGATCGCGCAGGCGATCGACAAGCACGACACGATCGGCCAGGACCTGGTCGGCATGGTGGTCGACGACATCGTGGTGGTGGGCGCGAAGCCCCTGTTCATGACGGACTACATCGCGTGCGGCAAGGTCTTCCCCGAGCGCATCGCCGACATCGTCCGCGGCATCGCCTCCGGCTGCGAGCAGACCGGCACGGCGCTCGTCGGCGGCGAGACCGCAGAGCACCCGGGCCTGCTCGGCGTCAACGACTACGACGTCGCCGGAGCGGCCACCGGCGTCGTGGATGCCGGCGACGTGCTCGGCGCCGACCGCGTGCGCGCCGGCGACGTCGTGCTGGCCCTGGCCTCCAGCGGAGCGCACTCGAACGGCTACTCGCTCATCCGTCACATCGTCGCGGGCAAGGGCATCAGCTACGGCGCCCCGGCCGCCGACTTCGGTCGCACGTGGGGCGAGGAGCTCCTCGAGCCCACGCGCCTGTACACGCTGCCGCTGCTGAACGTGCTCACTGCGCTGCCCGGCGCCGTGCACGCGCTCAGCCACGTGACCGGTGGCGGTATCGCCGCGAACCTCGCTCGCGTGCTGCCGCCGCAGGCGTGGGTCGAGCTCGACCGGTCGACGTGGTCGCCCAGCCCCGTGTTCCGCGTGCTCGCCGATCTCGGCGGGCTGCGTCTGGAAGACACCGAAGGCACGTGGAACCTCGGCGTCGGTTTCGTCGCCGTCGTCGCGCCCGAGAAGGCGGATGCCGCGGCATCCCTCCTGTCGGACGCCGGTATCGCGACCTGGCAGGTGGGCGTCGTCCAGGAGGGCGCGCGTCCCGAGGGCCATTTCGAGCAGGGCGCCAAGGGCGTGGACGGCGGCGCGGTGCGCCTCGTCGGCGCGTATTCATCAGCCGTCTAGGTTCATCGGCTGCCGAGGCTGATCACCGTCTCGGCGCAGAAACGGATTGAGCAACACCACATGTGCGGAATCGTCGGCGTTGTCGGACAGGGCCCGGTCAATCAGGACATCTACGACTCGCTGCTGCTGCTGCAGCATCGCGGGCAGGACTCGACGGGTATCGCGACGGCCGAGACGAGCGGCGTCTTCCACCTGTTCAAGGCCAAGGGACAGGTCCGCGAGGCGTTTCGCACCCGCGACATGCGCGCCCTCCTGGGCAACATCGGCCTCGGACACGTGCGCTACGCCACGAAGGGCACCGCGTCGAGCGAGGAAGAGGCTCAGCCCTTCTACGTCAACGCGCCCTACGGCATCGTCCTGGTGCACAACGGCAACCTCACCAACACGCGTGAGCTGACCCAGGAGCTCTTCAGCAAAGACCGCCGCCACCTCAACACGAGCTCCGACACCGAGCTGCTCGTCAACGTGCTCGCCAACGAGCTGCAGTCCTCCATCTCCGGCCTCGAACTCGACCCGGCGCAGGTGTTCCAGGCGGTCACCCGGGTGCACGAGCGCGTGGAAGGGTCGTACGCGACCATCGCGCTGATCGCCGGCTACGGCCTGCTCGCGTTCCGCGACCCCTTCGGCATCCGTCCCCTCATCCTCGGCACGCGCCCGGCGGTGGATGCCGAGGGCAACGCCACCGGTCGGTACGAGTGGATCGTCGCCTCCGAGTCACTGGTGCTGGAGAACGGCGGCTTCGAGGTCGTCCGCGACGTCGAGCCGGGCGAGGCCGTCTTCATCGACGTGGAGGGGCGCCTGCACACCCAGCAGTGCGCGACGAACCCGCAGCTGGTCCCGTGCTCGTTCGAGTACGTCTACCTGGCGCGACCGGACTCGATCATGAACGGCATCTCGGTGTACGAGGCGCGCCTGCGGATGGGTGAGCGCCTGGCGGACACGATCGCCAAGTACACCCCCGCCGGCACGATCGACGTCGTCATGCCCATCCCCGACAGCTCGCGCCCGGCGGCCATGCAGGTGGCGCGCAAGCTCGGCATCGAGTACCGCGAGGGCTTCTACAAGAACCGCTACGTCGGCCGCACGTTCATCATGCCTGGCCAGGCGGTGCGCAAGAAGAGCGTGCGTCAGAAGCTCAACGCCATGTCGAGCGAGTTCAAGGGCAAGAACGTGCTGCTCATCGACGACTCGATCGTGCGCGGGACGACGTCCAAGGAGATCATCCAGATGGCCCGGGATGCCGGGGCCAAGACGGTGACGTTCGCCTCGGCCGCCCCGCCGGTGCGCTACCCGCACGTCTACGGCATCAACATGCCCTCGCGTCACGAACTCGTCGCGCACGGCCGCACGATCCCGGAGATCGCCGAAGAGCTCGGTGCGGACTACATGGTCTATCAGGAGATCGACGATCTGAAGGCCGCGATCCTCGAGGGATCGCCCGACGTCGACGACCTCGACATGAGCTGCTTCGACGGGCGCTACATCACCGGCACCGTGTCGGAGGAGTACCTCGCCTGGGTCGAAGGCACGCAGGAGAGCTGACCCTTCCCCGCGCGCCCTAGGGTGGATCGGGTGACCGACCCCCGCCCCCGCTCCCTCTGGCGGGGACGGCTCCTCGCGTTCGTCGGCGTCGTGCTCGTCGCGTTCTCCCTGCGTTCGGCCGTCGCCGCGCTGTCGCCGATCATCTCGGAGGTGCAGGCCGACTTCGCCGTGCCGACGTGGGTGGTGGGTCTCATCGGTACCGCGCCACCGGTCTGCTTCGCCGTCTTCGGCATCGTGACTCCGACCCTCGAGCGCCGGTTCGGGCTGGAACGGCTGGCGGCGGCATCCATGCTCATCGTCACCTCCGCCCTCATCGCGCGTTCCCTCGCGGGGGATGCGGCCACGCTGCTGCTGGCGACGACGGTCCTGTTCGCCGCCGTGGGCGTGGGCAACGTCGTCCTGCCGCCGCTGATCAAGACGTACTTCCCCGATCGCGTGGGCACGATGACCGCGCTGTACTCCGCTCTTCTCGCGATGGCCGCGTTCGTGCCGCCGCTGGTGGCGGTGCCGGTCGCGGATGCCGCGGGCTGGCGGTTCTCGCTGGGCATGTGGGCGATCCTCGCGCTTCTGGCGGTCGTGCCCTGGGTGACGCTGGTGGCGCGCGCGAACGTCGCCCGCGCGCAGGCGCCCGTCACCGTGGATCTCGACGCCCCCGCGCCCGGGGTGTTGGGACGTCTGCCTCGGTTGGCGCTCGCGTGGGCGCTGGCCGGGACATTCGGCATCTCCGCGGCGAGCGTCTACGCGTGCTTCGCCTGGCTGCCGGTCGTTCTCGTCGACATCGCCGGCGTCTCGCGCGCCGAGGCCGGCGCGCTGCTGTCACTGTTCGGTGCGATGGGCTTGCCGTGGTCGATCATCGTGCCGATCCTGATCACCCGGTGGCGTCGGGTCGGCGTCGTGTACGCCGCCGCTCTGATCGCGGGGCTGACGGGGGTGGCCGGAATGCTGATCGCGCCCGCCGCGGCCACGATCCTCTGGGTCGTGCTGCTCGGTACCCCTCAGGCGTTGTTCCCGGCGGTGCTGGTGCTCATCCAGCTGCGCTCGCGCACGCACGAGGGCTCCGTAGCGCTCAGCGGCTTCGCGCAGAGCGTCGGCTACGGCATCGCCGCGCTGTTCCCGCTCATGTTCGCCGTCGTCCACGAGCTGACCGGACAGTGGCAACCGGTGCTCATCGTCTTCGGCCTGCTGTTTCTCGCGACGATCCCCACCGGCCTGATCGTGACGAGACCGCGCACGATCGAGGACGAGTGGGAACACCGTCACGGAACGTGGTGAGCGCCTCTCAGCGCGCGAGCGACTCCCGACGCGTCAGGCTGTCTCCAGCTCGTCCTCGTCGTCGGCATACTGATCGGCCCACTTGTCGACGTACGGGTCTTCCTCGTGGTGTCCGAGCTCCTTTTCGAGCGCGGAGTAGTTCACGTTATAGGTGTCGTACTTCAGCTCGCGAGCGATTTTGGTGTGCTTCGCTTTCTGACGGCCACGCCCCATGCGAGACCCCCTCATTTCTGAGTCACGGACGATGCGGGTTTCCCGCATTTCGTCCGGCGCATTCACGATGCGATTGACGATCCGGCTTCCTGCCGGGAAGAGTAGCATTCAGAATAACACGGTGCCCCCGGCGCCTCGCGGTGCGGGGGAGGACGGGGAGTGTCGCATGGCCGAGACAGACGAGAGCGCGGTTCCTCAGCGAGCGGTGATCGTGGGCGCGATTCCCGATCAGCCGACGCGCGTCCTGAAGGAAGCCGCCCGCTACGCGAAGCTGTTCTCGGCACCGCTGATCGTCGCGCACGTCGACGTCACACGCTTCGTCACGTACGAGGACCCCGACGGCTACATGCACACCGCGCCGATCGACATCGACCTCGCCATCGGGGAGGCGCAACTGAGTGCGGTCACCAGCGCCGCGGCATCCGTCCTCGACGCCTCGGGCGTCGACTGGAGCGTCACCCAGCTCGTCGGCGACCCGGCTCTGGCGATCAAGCACCTCTCCGAGAAGGCGCAGGCGCGCCTGATCGTCGTCGGCACGCGCCGTCGCGGGTTCGGCGAGTCGGTGCGCGAGTTCTTCACGGGGTCGGTCGCCGCTCGTCTCGCCCACCGCCAGTCACGCCCGATCCTCGTCGTCCCCCTGGAAGACCCGGTGGACGACGACGAGGACCTCTGGCCCCCGTCCTAACCCCGCCGCTCCCCCCCGCGAGCCGCTACGAACTCGCCGAGCCGCCATCCTTTGACGCGCCGGAACGTGGCGGCTCGGCGGAAAGATAGAGGCTCGGCGGAACGATGGCGGCTTGGCGGGGACAGGGGGTGGG
>NZ_JAUF01000087.1:0-1334 GCF_000585455.1 Microbacterium sp. MRS-1 | reverse complement strand
CTGTCGCGCGTCAGACTTTGTGGCAGGACCATTGATTGAGTCCTGAGCGGAGAGTTCGACATGGGAAGACCACCAGTGATCCCGGTGGAGAAGAAGACGAGGATCGTGCTGAGCATCCTCGCCGGCGAGATGACGATCGCCGAGGCGGCCAGGCGCGAGAAGGTCAGCGAGCAGTCGATCGGCCGGTGGAAGGCGGACTTCCTCGAGGCCGGGAAGACGAGTCTCGCGGCGGGCAAGAACGGGCCCTCGACCCGGGAGCAGCAGCTCGAGGCGGCGGTCGCGGAGCTGACCCAGGCGCTCGGTGAGGCGGCGGTCGAGATCCGGGTATGGAAGAAGTCCGCGGAGGGACGCTTGGGCCCTTCGAGGACCTCGAGGTGATCCGCGTCGAGGCGGGCATGTCGACCGCGAGGTTCTGCAAGCTGATCGACATGCCCGAACGCACCTGGCGACGCTGGCAGGCCAAGGCGCGACAGGAACAGCCGCCGAAGGGGCCGTGGCCGCAGCCGGCGAGGGATGCCGCTCGGCCGCTGGTGGTGAAGCATGCGTTGGCGAAGCCGGCGTGGGGTCACCGGAAGATCTGGGCGATGACGCGGCACGACGGGCACAAGGTGTCGCAGGCGACGGTGCTGCGGTTGCTGCGTGACGACGGGCTGATCCTGCCGTCGGAGTACCAGAAGCAGCGTCGGGAGTTGGCGAAGGACCGGAAGGCAGCGTTCGCTCGCAACCCGACCGGACCGAACCAGGTGTGGCAGCTGGACTTCAGCGAGTTCGAGACCACCCAGGGCGGGACCTGGCGGATCGCGGGGTGTCGGGACTGGTTCTCGAAGCTCGAGTACCCGTTCCATGTGTCGCCGACGGCGAACCAGTACGACGCGATCGCCGCGATCGAACTCGCCTTGGCCGAGTACGAGCGTCTGTTCGGGCACCCGCTCGTCGACGAGTGTGAGGTCGATGCGGACACCGGGGAGCTGCTGCCGGTCCTCACCATCGTCACGGACAATGGCGGCCCGTTCCGGTCGTTGAACTTCGAGTTGTTCATCATGCGTCACCCCGAGCTTCGGCATGTCCGCACCCGGGTGAAGTCGCCAGGCCAGAACGGGTCACGCGAACGCGGGTTCGGGACGCTGAAGTACGAGCGGCTGTTCCTCGACGAGATCCCGGACGCCTTGACGCTCATCGAGCGGGCCGAGGACTACCGAGTCGAGTACAACACCGAGCGCCCTCATGAGGCGATCGCCTGGAACCGGCCACTGGAGGTGCACCTCGGCCTGGCCGACCCCACCACCCCCACCTTTGAAACAGAAGAAATCCTGCCAACTACTTGACGCGGGACA
>NZ_JAUF01000086.1:0-40510 GCF_000585455.1 Microbacterium sp. MRS-1 | reverse complement strand
AGGAGCCTGCTCGAGGCCGGAGGTTTCAGACCCTCGCTACACCCTTGATTCCGAAGAGCCCGTTGACTATTCTGGCTGTGCGGGTCGTCGGCGGCCGACCAAAGGCGGCACGACCCAAGGCGCACGAAGATCGCTCGCAACGCCGCGATCGCCCGAGCGATCCAGGTCAGCCGTTCGAGGCTACGAATATCCGAGCCGAGTTGCCGACCAAGACTTCACACCCCACAAGGGGCAAGGACGAGAGTCGGATGCTCGGCAGGCCCGCATCTGCTTCCGGTTCGGCCAGCACGATGGCCGCGCTCCCGCAGAACCATCCAACTGGTTGGTGACCGCAAGCAAATTCAAGGAAAGGCGCACGTGTCATGATGAACGGGATCGGGATGGGTGGCGGATGGCTGTTCGGGGTGCTCATCGCCGCGGGAGTCGTTCTGCTCATCATCCTCTTGGTTCGCTTCCTCGGGGGCGGCATGAAGCACGACCGTCCCGACGAGCAGAACATGCCAAGCCGAAGTAGCAGCGCCCGCCAGCTGCTCGACGAGCGGTATGCCCGAGGGGATCTGACGACGGAGGAATACCAGGAACGAATCCGTGTTCTCGGGGATGGAACCTGATGGAGCCCATAAGCCGACGGCAGGCTCTGATCCTCGGTGGTCTCGGAACAGCCAGCATCGTTGCCGGCGGCGCCGGGCTCTTCTGGACGGCGAATCCCGGGTTTGTCCCAGCGGCAGCCCAACGCTTTACCGAACCGACAGCGCTGCGCAGTGTCAACGGTGCCCTGCAACTCACACTGACGGCTGCGGAAGGGCCCGCGCAGATAGCCGGACGCCACGCAACAGCTCTCACTTACAACGGCGGACTGCCCGGCCCAACGTTGATTATCCGCCCGGGTGACCGGCTGAAGATTTCCGTGGATAACCAGCTAAAACAGCCCACCAACCTCCATGTTCATGGGCTTCACGTTTCCCCGGACGGTAACAGCGACAACGTATTTGTGTCGATCGATCCGGGATCATCCTTCGACTACGAATACCAGTTGCCGAAAGATCATCCGCCGGGTGTGTACTGGTACCACCCGCACCATCACGGCATGGTTGCCACCCAAGTATTTGGTGGCCTTTATGGTGCCATCATCGTCGAGGATCCCACCCCGATTCCTGTCAGCCGGGAGCGGGTTCTCGTCCTCTCCGACATCACTCTTGACGCGGCCGGAACAATACCCGCGGCGTCCGCGATGGATCGGATGGTTGGGCGAGAAGGGAACCTGATGCTCGTCAACGGGCAAGCCTCACCGCAACTGAGCGCTCGACCGGGTGAGCGCGAACGATGGCGGATTATCAACGCGTGTGCTGCACGGTATCTCCGACTTCGCCTTGACGGTCAGCGGTTGCAACTCCTGGGGATTGATTCTGGGAGATTCCCGCGCCCGCAGGACGTCAGGGAAGTCGTCCTCGCTCCAGGAAACCGCGCCGACCTTCTAGTCACGGGAGTGGCAGGAACGGCATCGTTTCAGACTCTGCCCTTTGACAGGGGAGCCGCGATGGGAATGATGAGCGGAACACGTCCGTCCTCCACGACGGTGAATCTGGCCACCTTTATTGTTGCCGGCCCACCTGCCGCGCCTGCCGCTGTGCCCACGCAGCCACAACCTCGCGATCTGAGGAACTCAACGGTTGATGGTCGACGCGAGCTGACCTTCGCGATGGGGATGGGTGCCGGCGGGATGGGCATGGGGTCGGGAGGCAACATGATGAGCTTCACCATCGATGGGAAGGAGTTCGACCCAGCCAGGATCGACACGATCGTGCGGGGTGGCACCGTCGAGGAGTGGACGCTGAGCAACACCAGCCCGATGGATCATCCCGTGCATCTGCACGTCTGGCCCATGCAGATCGTCGAGCGAGCCGGCGCCGCCGTAAACGGCGTCCTCTGGCAAGACGTGGTGAATGTGCCCGCGATGAGCAGTATTCGGGTGCGGATCCCCTTCGACGACTTCACCGGCAAGACGGTGTATCACTGCCACATCCTGGACCATGAAGACGGCGGCATGATGGGAATCGTCAACGCCACCTAACAACAGACGCAAACAGGCTCTTCGGAATTAGGGGTGTAGCGCGGGTCTGAAGCCTCCGGCTTCGAGCAGTGATCTCGCGATGTAGTGGGTGAGGTTGCGGAAGCCGAGGGCGGAGCCGCGGAGGTGCTCGAGCCGGCCATTGATCGCTTCCGTCGGACCGTTGCTGGTGCCGGGCCGGTCGAAGTACGCGAGCACGTCGAGGGCGCGCTGTTTGAGGGTTCGACCGAGCCTGCGGATCTCGACGAGCGCGGCGGGGACGCCAGCGGTGACGGCGTCGATCAGGTCCCGCATCAGCTGCTTCGCCTTCTTCTTGTCGGGCTCTCGGTAGGCGGCAACGATGCGCTGGTAGATGCCCCAGGTCGCTTCGACCTCGACGTGCTCTTCGATCGCGAACACCGCCTCGAGACGGGCGTGCTGCTTCTCCGTGAGCAGACTGGCACCGGTGTGCAGTGTGCGGCGCGCCTTGTAGAGCGGATCGCCGGCGCGGCCACGATGCCCGAGCGTGTCCTGCTGCACCCGCTGCCGGCAGCGGTCCAGCGCGTCGCCCGTGAGACGGACGACATGGAACGGGTCCATCACCGGGACTGCGTCGGGGAGCTCTTCCGCGGCGGCCGTCTTGAACCCGCTGAACCCGTCCATCGCGACCACCTCGATTCCGTCTCGCCATGCCTGCGCGCGACCCGCGAGCCACTGCTTGAAGACGGCCTTGGAGCGGCCCTCGACCATGTCCAGCAGCCGTGCAGGGCCCGTGTTCTCGCGGGCCGGGGTGAGGTCGATGATCACCGTAACGTACTTGTCGCCCAGCCGCGTGTGCCGCCAGACGTGCTCATCGACACCGATCGTGGTGACACCATCGAACCGGGCCGCATCATCGATCAGGCGGCGCCGACCCTCGGCGATGATCGCGCTGTTCGCGGTATGCCACGACACCCCGAGACCGGCTGTGGCGCGTGTCACGGTGAGGTGATCGACGACGATCGCGGTCAGCGCCCAGCCCAACCCGCCGCGCGAGATCTTCGCGCGAGGCGCCGCGGCCTTCGATGTGTCCTGCCGCCACGTCTTCCCGCAGTGGGCGCATCGGTAGCGGCGCACCCTCACCTGCAGGATCGTGGGCCGGTGCCCGAACGGCTCATGCGCGAGCCGACGGACCACGGTGTCCCGCGGCACGCCCTCTGCTCCGCACTTGCGGCACCACGGATCGTCGTCGACAACGCGGCACTCGATCACCGCCCGATCCGCGTCGAGATGCTGCCCGACGGCCTCGAGGCCGAGCTCATCGAGGCGGCAGAACGTGGTGAGGCAAGGCGCGGCGAAGGTAGCGTTGAGCACGTCGAGGTCTTCCGGATGGTGAGTGTAGGAACTTCCCTCCTCGGGGGACCTCGACCCCTATCCAGCCACCGCCGCCCGACCCCCGGCTACACCCTCAACTGCGAAGAGCCGCTTGAGGTACCGCCCTTCCCTTCGTGTGGCTGGCCCACCTGCGGCGCGATAAGGGCGACATTTATCGCCGCAGTTCACACGTCCGCGCGCAACGCGGTCCAGCCCAGCGCGAACAGCGGCACGTAGAGGATGGCGATGAGCAGTGCGTGGGTGAGGACGAAGCCGAACGCTTCCAGAGCTTTGCCCCGATGACGCAGATGGTCACGCAGCTTGCGGATCATGGATCCCGGATGCCGGATGTCCCAGCTGTTGAGCCGCAGGTAGCGCCCCAGATAGACGCCGATGGCACCGAGCAGGATCACGGTCGCGGCGAAGCCCCAGCTGGCGGCGGGGATGCGTCCGTCGGGGCGATCGATGAGAACGAGGCCCATCGTCTGCACGACGGCCAGGCTGAGGACCGCATTGGCGATGCCGGAAAGCGTCAGCGCCAGCGTCTGGACGATGTCGTACCACAGGGGTACCGGTGTGGTCTCGGCTCGATGGCTGAAGTTGAGCTCCGTGATCAGGTACACCGAGTTCGGGAAGAACACGAGCCACAGCAGCGTCGCGACGATCAGGTAGGCCCACACGGCAAACGTGCCCGCCCCGGCGATCGCCTCGGTCGCCCGCCCGATCAAGGGGGTCAGCAGAAGCAGGCCCGCGCCGAGCACGACCGCGAGCAGCACAGGAAGAAAGGAGAGTCCGATGTTCAGCAGCATCGGCCGGTACAGCTTCACGCCGTAGACCCGCGCGCGCAGCACGATCAGGACGGCCGCGTACAGGTTGAGCAGCGTGACGGCGATGACGCCGATGAGCAGAGCCGACATCCCGTCAGCCTGTCACAGTCGACACTCAGCGCAGCAGGTCGAGGACGCCGACCGGGTACACGGGCGGCGCATCCGCAGCCCACAGCGCCGCGATCTCGTACCAGCCCACCGTCGTGTGGCTGTCCCGCACGGGCAGCCGTTCACCCACCGGCAGCGCGGCCAGCTGCGGCGAACGTCCCCGGAAGACATGCACGATCTCGTGCCCGCGACCGCTGCCGCTGTCGAAGATGTTCTCGGTGACGGCCGCGAGCACGGCGTCGTCGAACTCCGCCGCAAGCTCCTCGGCGAACTCCCGGACGACGGCGCGCGCCGCGGTCTCGCCGAACTCGATGCCGCCACCCGGAGCACGGAGGAACTCGCCGTGCCGGTCGGTCTCCGGGTACGACTCCAGCAGCACACGTCCGTCCTGGACCACCAGCCCGACGGCGATCGCGCGGATGCGGGCGAGGCTCGCCAGCTCCCCCGCGTACGCGTCGACGGCCCGGCGATACTGCGGCAGCATCGGCGCGAGCGTCTGTAGAGCCGTGCGCACCGCCGCGGTCGGCTTCTCGTCGTCATGCAGCGCGAGGGCGAGGAAGGCGCGGGCGGGGGCGATCAGCGGGTCGTCGTCGCCGACCGTGCGCAGGAGCGCCATCGCGGCGGAGGCGTCGCCCACGTTGCGCAGTGAGCTCGCCAGCTGGATGACCGCCTGCGTGCGGTGCGGGGCGGCCAGGCCCCGATCAAGAGCCTGCCGGTACAGCGGGATCGCGGCTTCTTCCTCGCCGAGCGCGTCATACAGCGACGCCCGCTCGAATGCGGCGCGGGCATCCTCCTGTCCACACGCGTCGAGGAGGCGCCCAAGCTCTGCGTGCGCCGTCGCGGGGTCCGCCGGATCGAAGCGATCCCAGAACAGTGCGAACTCATCGACGGGATCAGCGACCGGCGTCGATCGCAGCGCACGCTCCAGCGCGGAGCGCACTCGCTCCTGTGCACGGCGGAGCACGGGGTCGGCGACGGATGCCCGCGTGAACACGAGCAGCCCACGCGCAGCCTCCCCCGCGTCGCTCAAACCGCCCGCCAGCAGGTGCGCGACGAGCTCGTCGATCCCGATCGTGCGAACGACACCCGTCTCGCCGTCTTCCCAGTGCGGATCTGCGACGCGGCGGCAGCCGGCGGCGACCACGACGTTCTTGCGTCGAGTGGAGTTGGCTCCCGACCACTCGCTCCCGGCGTGGAACAGGGCCGCGGCGCGATGCCCCGTCTCCTCGAGCAGCTCGCGCGCGCCGGCGGTGAGAGCATCCTCGCCTGTGTCGATCAGCCCGCCGGGAAGCTCGCGCACCAGAGCGCGCGGACCGACGCGGTACTGCTCGAACAGGAGGGCGTCACCGGTGTCGGTGAAAGCGATAACGGCGACGGTGTCGCCCTGATCGAGCACGTCCCAGTCGGAGACCGAGCCGTCCGGAAGACGGTACGTGTCGCGGCGTACCCGCGTATACCCGTTGTAGACCTCGGTCTCGGTGAGCAGCTGCCAGGGCTGTGCGCGCTCGTCGTCCATCTCTCGATCCTCGCACCGGCCGGCGGAGCGACAGTCTCCTCGCACGCCGCGGGCGCTCTCAATCCCCGAGAATCTTGCGGATCTTCTCGACGCGTGCCGCGATGTCGCGCTCCAGACCGCGTCCGGTGGGCTCGTAGTAGTGGCGCCCCCGCAGCTCGTCCGGCAGGTACTGCTGGGTAGCGACGCCCACCTCGAGGTCGTGCGGATAGACGTAGCCCTTGCCGTGGCCGAGCCGCTTCGCGCCCGGGTAGTGCGCGTCGCGGAGGTGCGTGGGCACACGGCCGAATCCCCCGGCACGCACGTCGGCGATCGCCGTGTCGATCGCGAGGTAGGCGGCGTTGGACTTGGCCGTCGTCGCGAGATAGGCGGTGGCCTCCGCGAGCGGGATACGGCCCTCGGGCATGCCGATGAAGGCGACGGCGTCGGCGGCGGCGACCGCGATGACCAGCGCCTGCGGGTCGGCGAGGCCGATGTCCTCGGATGCCGAGATCACGAGACGCCGGGCGATGAAGCGCGGGTCCTCCCCCGCCTCGATCATCCGCGCCAGATAGTGCATGGCGGCATCGACGTCGGAGCCTCGGATCGACTTGATGAACGCACTGATGACGTCGTAGTGCTCATCCCCTTGGCGGTCGTAGCGCAGCAGAGCGCGGTCGACGGCGTGGGCGACGTGGGCCGCTGTGACGGCCGGGCGCCCGTCGCCATCGGCATCGTCGTCGACGACCATGGCCGCCGCCGCTTCGAGCGAAGTGAGCGCGCGGCGTGCGTCGCCGGAAGCCAGCTGGACGAGCGCCGTGCGTGCCTCGGCATCCAGGACCACGGCCCCATTCAGCCCGCGAGCATCCGACACCGCGCGATCGAGCAGGAGGCCGAGATCGTCGTCGGTGAGCGGCTTCAGGGTCAGCAGCAGCGACCGCGACAGCAGCGGCGAGATGACCGAGAAGGACGGGTTCTCGGTAGTCGCGGCGATCAGGATCACCCAACCGTTCTCCACGCCCGGCAGAAGAGCGTCCTGCTGGGCTTTGGTGAAGCGGTGGATCTCGTCGAGGAAGAGGATCGTCGAGATGCCGTAGAGGTCGCGCTGGGTCATCGCCTCCTGCATCACCTCGCGCACGTCTTTCACGCCGGCGGTGACCGCCGAGAGCTCCACGAACCGGCGTCCCGACGTACGCGCGATCGCCTGCGCCAGTGTTGTCTTGCCGGTGCCCGGCGGGCCCCACAGGATCACCGAGACGGCTGTCTTCGCGGCGCCTGCCGGGTCGGCGAGGGCGACCAACGGAGATCCGGGGCGCAGCAGATGCCCCTGGCCGGCCACCTCCTCCAGAGAGGTCGGTCGCATCCGGACGGCCAGAGGGGTCTGGCCTTGGAAGAGAGCGGATGCCGATGCCACCGGACCAGGGTATCCGTGACCGCCGACGTCGGGGCCGCCCAGGTTTGTCGACAGCGTGCGCCGCGACGTAGTCTTCCCAGAGTGCTGCCCGGCCCGGATCACGGCGGCCGGGGCGCATCAACACGAAGGAGGTCCGGGTGGCTGCGGCGGGCAAGAAGCAATCGCGCGACGAGAAGGAACGCGCGCGCCTCTATCGGGCACGCCAGGAGTTCCACGCGAGCCTCATCGCACGCCGGCGCCGCGACAACGTCATCGCGGGCGTCGCGGGAGGCCTTCTGCTGCTCGCGGTGGTCGGCGGTCAGGTCGCGTACTACACCGCCGGACCAGGCGCGCCGACGCCCGCTCCGAGCGGCGCCGCCACACCCGCCCCGACGCCGCTGGAGTTGCCCGGCTCCTCCGAGATCCCGGCACCGACACCGTCTTCTACCACCGCGCCCTGACAGTCAGCGGTGGAGCGCGCGTCGCGGGTGAGCGCTCCACGGACGGCGGGCACGCCCGTATAGGCTGTAAGCCGACCGAACCCCCATGCGGCGTGCGCCGCGACGAGGTGCTATCCGTGACTGACGTCTCCCCTTCCCAGCCCGACCACGAGCCTGCCGAACAGGCCGCTGTCGAGGACACCGCCACCGTTGCCGCCGACGAGGCCGCGCCCGTCTCCGACGAGGCCGCAGCCGCGGAGGCTACGCCCGCTTCGGCGCGACCGGCGCCGGCTCCGACTCCCCGGGCGATGCCGGTCCCGCGCCCTCCCGCGCGTCGCGCCGCCGTCGCCCCCCTCCCGGCAGCCGCGCCCGACTCG
Organism: Microbacterium sp. MRS-1; assembly: GCF_000585455.1. Taxonomy (NCBI): domain Bacteria; kingdom Bacillati; phylum Actinomycetota; class Actinomycetes; order Micrococcales; family Microbacteriaceae; genus Microbacterium; species Microbacterium sp. MRS-1. Next base: position 32,473 of record NZ_JAUF01000086.1, on the reverse strand, counting down.
TTCGGTCGCGTGGATGACGACGGCACCGTCTCGGTGCGCGAGGGCGATGACTGGCGTGTCGTGGGTCAGTACCCCGACGGCACGCCCGCGGAGGCCCTCGCCTATTTCGAGCGGAAGTACGTCGATCTCGCCGGTGAGGTCACTCTGCTCGAGGTTCGTCACCGCAACGGCGGGGCGTCCGCCTCCGATCTCCGTTCGACGCTGGCGACCGTGCGTGAGCGCGTCGTCGGTGCGGCCGCCGTGGGTGACCTCGCGGCCCTGGAGGCGCGACTGGGCGCGCTGGATGCCGCACTCAGCGAGGCGTCGGCCGAAGAGGCGCAGGCGCAGCGCGAGGCGGTCGATGCCGCCATCGCAGAGCGGACGGCGCTCGTCGAGAGGATCGAGGCCCTGGCGGCCCGCGACCCCAAGTCGATCCAGTGGAAGCAGACCACCGCGGATATCGGCGAGCTCTTCGCGCAGTGGCAGGCTCACCAGGCGACGGGTCCGCGCCTGCCCAAGAGCACGGGCCAGCAGCTGTGGAAGCGCTTCCGCGATGCGCGCGCCACACTCGACAAGCACCGCCGCGAGTTCTACTCGGGCATGGACGAACAGCACCGCGCCGCTCGCGACGCCAAGGCGCGCCTCGTCGAGCGCGCCGAGGCGCTCGCCAGCAAGGGCGAGGACGGCATCGGCGCCTACCGCACGCTGCTGGACGAATGGAAGAGCGCGGGTCGCGCCGGCAAGAAGGCCGACGACGCGTTGTGGGCGCGCTTCAAGGCGGCCGGCGACGCGCTGTACGCCGCACGCAGCGATCGTGAGCAGGCGGATGCCGAGGCGTCGCGAGAGAAGATCGAGGCAAAGCGCGCGCTGCTCGCGGAGGCCGCCGCGGTGCCGCAGGAGAAGGACCTGGTGAAGGCCCGCACGCTGCTGACCGGCATCCAGCGTCGCTGGGACGAGATCGGCCGGATCTTCCCGCGCGAAGCCGAGCGTGGGCTTGACGACGAGCTGCGCAAGATCGAGCAGGGCGTCAAGGCGCGTGAGGATGCCGACTGGAAGAGCAACAACCCCGAGACCAAGGCCCGTCAGAACGACATGACGCAGCAGCTGCGTGATGCCATCGCCGGCCTGGAAGCCGACCTGGAGAAGGCCAAGGCGTCGAAGAATGCGGGAGCCATCGCGAAGGCCACCGAGGCGCTCGAGGCACGCAAGGGCTGGCTGAAGGCCCTCGGCGGCTGAGGACACGTCCTCCCCGGCCGGGCCCCGTCCGAATCTGTCCACAGATCGCCGTCTCCCCGTCCGCGCACCGCGCGCGACGGGGAGACTGCCCTCATGGGCTGGCCCTTCCTCTACTTCGCCGGAGATCGGCTGTCGACCGCTGAGCTGAGCGCGGCTCGACTGGACGGCGACCTCGTCGAGGTCGGCGAGGCCTACATGCCGACGGATGCCGTGGAGACACGGGAACTGCGCGCGGGATCCCTGCGTCCGCTGATGTCGGCAGCGCTCGCGCTGACGCGGCGATCGGCGGCCTGGGTGCACGGTGCGCTGGCGGAGCCGCCGGTGCGCCATGACGTCCAGCGGTTCTCAGCGCGGCGGATCCACTCCGTGGTCGACAACCGACTGGTCTATCGCGACGTTACGCTGCGCGGCGAGGACGTGATGGCGATCTCGGGTGTCGCCGTGACCACACCGGCCCGGACGCTCGCTGATCTCGTGCGGGATCAGTGCGGCGGCGTCGACACGGCGGCGGAGATCGCCGCTGTTCTCCGCTGGTCTCCGGGTCTTGCCTCGACGGCCGCGCAGGTCCTGGCCGACGGCCCACCGCTGCACCACAAGCGCGCGGCCATCGCCGTGCTGCGCACGTGCGCTCAGGAAGAGGTCACCCGGTAGACGTCGTACACGGCGTCGATGCGGCGGACGGCGTTGAGCACCCGGTCCAGATGCACGATGTCGCCCATCTCGAACACGTAGCGGCTGAGCGCGAGGCGGTCGTTGGTCGTCTGCACCGAGGCCGAGAGGATGTTCACGTGGTGCTCGCTCAGCACGCGCGTGATGTCGCTGAGCAGTCCCGAGCGATCCAGTGCCTCGACCTGGATGTGGACCAGGAACACACTCTTGGTCGTCGGCGCCCATGCCACGTCGATCATGCGATCGGGATCGTCCTGAAGGGATCGCACGTTCGTGCAGTCCGCCCGGTGCACGGATACTCCGCTGCCACGCGTGACGAAGCCGACGATGTCGTCGCCCGGCACCGGCGTGCAGCACTTGGCGAGCTTGACGAGGATGTCCGGCGCGCCGCGCACCAGGACACCCGAATCGCCGCCGCGGGGTGCTTTCGAGCGGCCGATGTGCGGAATCTCGATCGGGCCGGTGGAGGTGTCCTCCTCCGAACTGACGAGCGCCGTGACCTTCTCGATCACCGACTGCGTCGACACGTGGCCCTCGCCGACGGCGGCGTACAGGGCGGTGACGTCCTCATAGCGCAGTTGGTGGGCGACCTCGGTGAACGAGTCCTGGTTCATCAGGCGCTGCAGCGGCAGGTTCTGGCGGCGCATGGCCCGCGCGATGGCGTCCTTGCCCTGCTCCACGGCCTCTTCGCGGCGCTCCTTGGTGAACCATCCGCGGATCTTGTTGCGTGCCCGCGTGCTCTTGACGAAGCTCAGCCAGTCCTGGCTCGGCCCGGCATCCGGGTTCTTCGACGTGAAGACCTCAACGACATCGCCGGAGTGCAGCTCTGACTCCAGCGGCACGAGTCGACCGTTGACCTTCGCGCCCATCGTGCGGTGACCGACCTCGGTGTGCACCGCATAGGCGAAGTCCACGGGCGTGCCGCCGGCGGGAAGCCCGATGACCCGGCCCTTCGGCGTGAAGACGTACACCTCTTTCGCGCCGATCTCGAACCGCAGCGAGTCGAGGAACTCCCCCGGATCCGCCGTCTCCGCCTGCCAGTCGGAGATGTGCGCGATCCAGGCCATATCGGTGTCGACGGCCTTCGTATCGGACTTTCCGCCCGCCATCCGCTCCTTGTACTTCCAGTGCGCGGCGACACCGTACTCCGCCTGCTGGTGCATCTCGTTGGTGCGGATCTGGATCTCGACGGTGCGACCGCCGGGGCCGATCACCGTCGTGTGCAGCGACTGGTAGAGGTTGAACTTGGGTGTGGCGATGTAGTCCTTGAAGCGACCCGGAATCGGGGTCCAGCGCGCATGGATCGAGCCCAGCACGGCGTAGCAGTCGCGCACGGTCCCGACCAGCACCCGGATGCCGATGAGGTCGTAGATGTCGTCGAACTCGCGGCCGCGCACGACCATCTTCTGGTACACGGAGTAGAGCTGCTTCGGGCGCCCCATGACGCGGCCGCGGATGCGGAGGTCGCGGAGGTCCGCCTCGACGGCGTCGATCACGTTGTGGACGTACTCTTCACGCTGTGGCGTGCGCTGCTTCACGAGGCTGTCGATCTCGGCGTACAGCTTCGGGTGCAGCACCGCGAAAGACAGGTCCTCCAGCTCGTTCTTGACGGCCTGGATGCCGAGTCGGTGGGCCAGCGGCGCGTAGATCTCGAGCGTCTCGGTCGCCTTCTTCGCGGCCTTCTCCGGAGGCACGAACCCCCAGGTTCGCGCGTTGTGCAGGCGATCGGCCAGCTTGATGATCAGCACCCGGATGTCCTTGGACATCGCAACGATCATCTTGCGGACGGTCTCCGCCTGCGCGGCATCCCCGTACTTGACTTTGTCGAGCTTGGTCACGCCGTCGACGAGCATGGCGACCTCGTCGCCGAACTCCGCCGTCAGCTCGTCGAGACGGTAGTCGGTGTCTTCGACGGTGTCATGCAGGAGGGCGGCGGCGATCGCGCGCGGGCCGAGACCGAGATCGGCGAGGATCTGTGCGACAGCGAGCGGGTGCGTGATGTAGGGCTCGCCGCTCTGCCGCTTCTGGCTGGCGTGCGCCCGCGCCGCCACCTGATAGGCGCGCTCGATGATCGCGACGTCGCCCTTGGGGTGGTGCGTGCGCACCGTGCGGATCAGCTGCTCGACGCCGTTGCGCGAGGGCGCGCGGGAGAAGATCCTCGGGACGAGGCGACGCAGAGAGCTGGGCGGGGGCGCGACGTTTCCGGCACTGGCAGACGTGGGAACCGTCTCGGCCATCCGCTCACCTCCGCCTTGACTGATCCGTTTATCCTACGCCCGGGCGGACCGTGTCCTGCTCACGCGTCGACGCGGGCGCGCTCGCGAGCAGCGAGAACGCGCGCGTCGCGCGACCTGAGGTCCGACTCGTTCTCGCGCAACAGCGAATACAGCGGGGCAGCGACGAACAGCGTCGAGTATGCGGCGACGATCGTTCCGACGAAGATCGACAAGGAGATGTCGGTCAGCGTCTGCGCGCCGAGCCACAGCGCTCCGATGAACAGGATCGCACCCGTCGGCAGTGCGGCGACCACCGTCGTGTTGATCGATCGGATCAGCGTCTGGTTGACGGCGAGGTTGACGGACTCGCCGAAGGTGCGTCCTGACTTCTCACCGTCATCGCGTGTGTTCTCACGGATCTTGTCGAAGACGACCGTCGTGTCGTACAGCGAGTACGACAGGATCGTGAGGAAGCCGATGACGGCCGCCGGCGAGATTTCGAACCCGAAGAGGGCGTAGACACCCACGGTGATGACGAGCACATCGACCAGGCCGATGATCGCGGCGACCGACATCTTCCAGGTGCGGAAGTAGATCGCGAGGATCACGAAGGTGAGGGCGAGGAAGATCGCGAGACCCCACAGCGACTGACGCGTGACGTCCTGACCCCAGCTCGGGCCGATGAAGGACGAGCTGACGTCGGACTCCTGCACCCCGAACTTCTGTGCCAGGGCCGTGGTGACGGCCTGCGTGTCGGTGTTGGTCATCTGGTCGGTCTGGATGCGCAGCGCGTCCGATCCGATGGTCGTGACCTTCGTCGTCGCTCCGGGAACCACAGACTGCACCGCTGCGGTCGCGGCGGTCTGATCGGGGTTCGCGACCTGGTTGACGGTGAACTGCGATCCGCCGGTGAACTCGATCGAGAACTGGATGGGACGAATCAGCGGTACGAGCGCTGCGGCGATGACGAGGGCTGCGGCGATGATGAACCACAGGCGGCGACGTCCGACGAAGGGGAAAGAGGTCTTGCCGGTGTAGAGGTCGTTGCCGAACTCGTTCATGGAGCGCATCAGTCGTCTCCCTCCGTCGTCGAAGTCGGTTTGCCGGCGTTCTTCGCCGCGAGCTCGGCCTGCTTGCGCTCGGCGATGGTCTGACGGCGTTCCGCCTCACCGCGCGAGCGGCCCGCGCGTCGCGCAGCCGAGCCCTTCGCGCCGTCCAGCACCGGAGCCCGGAACTGCGCGCGCCCGCGATAGACGGCGCCGAGGGCATCGGGATCGAGCCCCGACAGCGGGTGGCCCCCGCCGAAGAAGCGCGTTCGAGCCAGCAGCTGCAGGACCGGGTGGGTGAACAGGATGAAGATCAGGATGTCGATCAACGTCGTCAGGCCCAGCGTGAACGCGAAGCCCTTGACGGTGGCGTCGGCGAGGATGTACAGCACCACGGCGGCGAGGATGTTGATCGACTTCGAGATGTAGATGGTGCGCTTCGCGCGACCCCAGCCGTCCTCGACCGCGCCGGTGATCGACTTGCCGTCACGCAGCTCGTCGCGGATGCGTTCGAAGTACACGATGAACGAATCCGCGGTGAACCCGATCGTGACGATCAGACCCGCGACGCCGGCCAGCGACAGGCGGAATCCCATGCGCCAGGCCAGGATGCAGAGGGTGATGTAGGTGAGCACCCCCATCACGCCGAGGGAGGCGATGATGACGAAGCCGAGCGCGCGATACACGACGAGCGAGTACAGGGCAACGAGCGCGAGACCGATGAGGCCCGCGATGAGGCCGATCTGCAGCTGCTGCGAGCCCAGAGTGGCCGAGATGGCATTGTCGCTCACGATGCCGAAGCTGAGCGGCAGCGCGCCGTACTTCAGCTGGTCGGCGAGCGTCTTGGCGCTCTCCTGGTTGAAGGAGCCGCTGATCTGCGGCTTGCCGTCGAGGATCACGCCGTTCATGGACGGTGCGGAGATGACCGCTCCGTCCAGAACGAAGGCGAACTGGTTCTGCGGGCTCTTGCCCGCCTGGGTGAACGCGTACAGGCGCTGGCTGACCTCACCGAAGGTCTTGGTGCCCTGATCGTCGAAGACGATGTTGACGACCCACTGTCCGTTCTGGGTGTTCATGCCGCTCGTGGCGTCGCTGATGGACGAGCCGTCGAGTTCGACGGGACCGAGAAGATACTTCGCCGTGCCGGTCGGGTCGCACGCGATCAGCGGCTGGTCTGCCGGGCTGTTTGCCGGGTCATTGTCCTTGTTCGCGCAGTCGTAGGCGAGGAACTTCGCCTGGAGTGCGGGGGTGATCCAGCTGAGGTCGCTGCCGTTGGTGGGCGATGCCGTGGGTGTGGAGGGCAGCGACGGGTCGGGCGTCGGGTACGGCGTGGAGTTGCCGTCCTGTCCGACGAACGACGTGCTCGCGGCGGTCGTGGCCAGCACTGCCCGCAGCTGCATCTGTGCGGAGGACTCGATGCGCTTGCGCGTCTCCTCGTCGGCCTGTCCCGGGATCTGCACGACGATCTGGTTGCCGGCCTGGGTGGTGATGTCGGCCTCGCCCACGCCGGACGCGTCGACGCGCTGGCGGATGATGGCTGCGGCCTGGTTCATCTGGTCGGTCGTCGGCGCGGCACCGTTGGGAGTCTTCGCCTCGAGGATGATCTGCGTGCCGCCCTGCAGATCGAGCGCGAGCTCAGGCGCCCACGAGCTCTTGCCGAAGACGTAGACGCCGAGGGCGTTCACTCCGAACAGCAGTGCCGTGATGACGAGAAGTCCGGTCAGTGCGCGCCAGGCACGGCGCACCGGGGTGGGTGTGGCCACGGAGGGTCAGCTTTCTTCGGGAACGTGCGGCGAGATCAGGCGTGCGGCTTCGCGTCGCCGGAATCGGCCGGCTTGTCGGCGACCTTCTCGGCGGCTTCTGCGGCACGGTCGTCGCTCACCGACGAGATGACGCCGTTGGCGACATCGCCCTCGTACTCGGCCTGGTCGGCCTCGGCTTCGATGAACTCGTCCTCGGTGACGTCCTCGTCGTCCACGACGCGCAGGATCGCCTGGCTGTGGACCTCGACCGCGACGCCGGGCGCGAGCTCGACGGTTGCCGCCTTGGACAGGTCCTCGCCGTCGTACGAGACGAGCACGCCGTACAGGCCCCCCTGCAGCAGCACCTTGACGCCGGGGAGCATCGCCCGTGCCTTGGCCTCCTGCTCCGCCTTCATCTTGGCGGCGCGCTTGCGAGAGCTCCAGAACATGAAGCCGAGCAGCGCCACCATCGCGACGAGCAGAATCCAATCCATGCGGATACACCTTTCGGGAGCGCGCCGGATCGACGCTGAAGAGGGCGGCAGGAAGCCTTCAGTGATTATAGGTCATCGAATCTCAGCGCCCCGTCCGGACGAGGCACGCGCAGATGCGCGTAGGCCTCCGGCGTGGCAACCCGTCCCCGCGGCGTGCGCCCGAGGAATCCGATCCGCACCAGGTACGGCTCGACGACCGATTCGATCGTCTCCGCCTCCTCGCCGACGGTCACCGCGAGCGTGCTGAGGCCGACCGGTCCCCCGCGGAACCGACGGACCACGGCATCCAGCACCGCACGGTCGAGGCGATCGAGACCGATCGCGTCGACGTCATAGAGCTCCAAGGCGGCCGCGACGTGCGCATCGGTCGCCGACGACGCGCTCTTTCCGTGCACGATGACGTAGTCGCGTACTCGCCGCAGGAGACGGTTGGCGATGCGGGGTGTGCCGCGAGAACGTCGGGCGATCTCGGCGCGGGCGGTGCGGGGCAGATCGACGCCGAGGACCGCTGCCGAACGGGAGATGACCTGTTCGAGCTCGCCGGGTTCGTAATACTCCAGGTGCGCGGTGAACCCGAACCTGTCGCGGAGCGGGTTGGGCAGCAGGCCAGACCGGGTGGTCGCACCGACCAGGGTGAACGGCGCCAGGTCGAGCGGGATGCTGGTCGCCCCCGCTCCCTTGCCGACCATGATGTCGATGCGGAAGTCCTCCATCGCCAGATAGAGCATCTCTTCGGCGGAGCGCGCCATCCGGTGGATCTCGTCGATGAAGAGCACCTCGCCGGGCACCAGGCTCGACAGTAGTGCGGCGAGATCGCCGGCGTGCTGGATGGCCGGCCCGCTGGACAGACGCAGAGGCCGCTGGCTCTCGTGCGCCACGATCATGGCGAGCGTGGTCTTTCCGAGCCCCGGCGGACCGGACAGCAGGATGTGGTCCGGCGGTCGCTGTTGGATGCGCGCCGCATCGAGCAGCAGCTGGAGTTGTCCGCGCACCTTCTGCTGGCCGACGAACTCGGCGAGGGATGCCGGCCGCAGCGCGCCCTCGACGGCGAGCTCGGTCTCGTCTTCCGCCACGGCGGGATCCTGGGAATCAGACACCGGCGCGCTCCGGACGGGCGGGACCCAGCTGGGCGAGGGCGAGCTTGAGCAGCACCGGCACCGACCGCCTGTCGGCATCGGTCGCGGCATCCAGCACCAGCGTCACCGTCTCGACGCTCGTGCGCTCGTTCCACCCGAGGGCTGTGAGTGCTGCGACGACCTGGCCCGCGATATCGCCGGCGGCGGAGCCGGCAGTCGGCCGGCTTGTTGCGGAGCTCACGTGAAGTTTGCCGGCGAGCTGCACCACGATGAGCTTGGCCGTCTTGGGCCCGATCCCGGAAACGCGCCGGAACGGGTCGTCATCCTCGTCGGCGACGGCGTGCGCGATCTGATCGACGCTCAGCGACGACAGCACGCCGAGGGCGGACTTGGGGCCGACCCCCGACACGCTGAGCAGGTGATGGAACACGGTGAGCTCGTCGCGCTCGGCGAAGCCGAACAGCGACAGGGCGTCCTCCCGCACGATGAGCGCGGTGTGCAGTGTCGTCTCGTCGCCCACGTGGAGCGAGCGGGCCACGGAGGCGGGCACTGCCACGCTGAAGCCCACGCCGCCGACCTCGACGATCGCCGATTCGGCGTCCAGATGCAGCACACGGCCGCGCAGCGAGGAGATCATGGCACCACCCTAGACAGTCATTCGCAGTTTTGTTCGATCGACACGCGCGCGGGGTACGCAGCTGTCAGCGTCGCGTCGCTCTCTTCTCGGCATCCGCCCACGCCCGTTGCGCCGGCGTGAGCGCCCCGGCGGCGGCGCTGCCCGAGGGGGCACCTCTCCGCCACCCGTGGCAGAGGGCGATGGCGAGGGCGTCCGCGGCATCGGCGGGCTGTGGCAGGGCGTCCAGGCGCAGTACTCGGGCGACCATCGTCTGCACCTGGAGCTTGTCGGCGGAGCCGTAGCCGGTGATCGCCGCCTTGACCTCGGAGGGAGTGTGCGTGGCGGCGGGCAGGCCGTGTTCGGCGGCGAGGAGCAGTGCGATGCCGCTGGCCTGCGCGGTGCCCATCACCGTGCTGCGGTTCTGCTGGGCGAACACCCGCTCGACGGCGACCACGTCCGGGCGGTGTGTCGCGAGCACCTCCCGCAGCCCCCGCGCGATGAGGGCGAGGCGTTCCGCGACGGGAAGCTCGGCGCCCGAGCGGACCACGCCCACGTGGACGAGTGCCGCCGACCGGTCGGCGCGCACGTCGACGACACCGACACCGCACCGGGTCAGGCCGGGGTCGATGCCGAGGATGCGCACAGCGGATGCCACTCCCCCACGCTAAGCGCTCGACGCGGATGGGGGCGTTTCGACTCGCGGCTGCGCCCCTCGCTCAACGACCGGTGCCCCGGGTCGTTGCGCGAGAGGAGCGAGTCGAAACGCGTGCGCCCCCGGTCGTTGCGCGAGCGGAGCGAGTCGAAACGCGGCTTACTCGTCGTTCTCGAGCTCGGCCTGAACCTCGGCGGTGAGGTCGAAGTTGCTGAAGACGTTCTGCACGTCGTCGCTGTCTTCGAGCGCGTCGATCAGGCGGAAGATCTTGCGTGCCGTCTCGGCGTCGATCTCGACCTTGAGGTTCGGCACGAACTCGACGTCGGCGGATTCGTACTCGATGCCCGCATCGGTCAGTGCCGAGCGGACCGCAACGAGATCGGATGCCTCGGTGATGACCTCGAAGCCCTGCGCGTGCGGCTCGATCTCCTCGGCGCCGGCCTCGAGGGCGGCCAGCATGACGTCCTCTTCGCTGGTGTTCTCTTCGGACACGACGATGACGCCCTTGCGGGAGAAGTTGTAGGCGACCGAGCCGGGGTCGGCGAGCGTTCCGCCGTTGCGGCTGAGGGCGGTGCGCACCTCGGCGGCGGCGCGGTTCTTGTTATCGGTCAGACACTCGATCATGAGGGCCACGCCGTTCGGTCCGTAGCCCTCGTACATGATCGACGAGTACTCGACCGACTCGCCGCCGATGCCGGCGCCGCGCTTGATGGCGCGGTCGATGTTGTCCTTGGGCACCGAGGTCTTCTTGGCCTTGAGGACCGCGTCGAACAGGGTCGGGTTCCCCTGCAGGTCCGGGCCGCCGAGCTTCGCGGCGACTTCGATGTTCTTGATGAGCTTCGCCCACGACTTCGCGCGGCGGGAGTCGATGACCGCCTTCTTGTGCTTGGTCGTGGCCCATTTGGAGTGTCCGGACATGGTCTCCAGTTTACTCAGGCGACACCGTTGCTTTTCAGCCGAGGATCTTGACGAGTGTGCGCAGATTGCGCGTGGTCGTCGTCGGCTTGTACGCCGCGCGCCCGAGGAGCTTTCCGAACGGGGTGTCGATCGTCCGGCCGACCTCGGGGCTCCAGTACACCACCCCGATTCCGGGGTGCGTGGGGTCCTCCGCCGGGTCGAGGGATGCCGCGGCATCCACCAGCGCATCGCGCACGGCCACGTCGGTGCAGAAGACGACGTACGGTTGCCGGCTCGGCTCTGCCGCATCGAAGGGGTAGGCGGTGACGGCCGCGGCGAGCTCGTCGAGCGTCACGAGGACGATCCACGCGTCGTAGTCGAAGCGGTCACGCAGGGCCGCCTCGATGCGAGTCTTCAGCTCAGCGCGCCGGGCGACGTCGACATCGACCGTGAAACGGGCGTTGCCGCTGGCGAGCACCGTCTTCACCTCTTCGAATCCGAGCCCGCGCAGCAACGCCGCCAGCTCCGCGCTGCGGATCGTGATGCCGTTGACGTTCACGCCGCGAAGCAACGCCACCCAGGTCGTCATGCAGCCACGTTAGCCCGCCGCGCCGACACCGCGCGCGAGTCGAGGATCAGTGCGGCGGGCGCAGATCGCTGCGTGCGGTCGTTCCGCGGCAGCCGAGCTCGCCTGGCTGCAGGTACACGCGCGGCGCATACACCCGCTCGGTGCCGTCCACGCGGCGCACGAGCACGCACCTGCGCTCGGTGCCCATCGAGGCGCCGATCGCGCCGTCGGCGGTCCGCACGACCTCGAGGGGGGCGAGCTGCTCGTAGGGGCCGGTGGGCGCAGTGAGTCGGGCCAGGATCGCGCTCTCCAGCTCGCTCGTCGAGACCGTCGCGGAGGCGTCGGCGACCACGGCGAGGATCGCGTCGGCTGCCCCCTCGGGACCACGAAGACCGGAGAGGTGTCGGGCGGCGGCGTCACCGACCTCGCCCCGTCCGGGCAGTCGATCGCTCGGACCGTGCGGGGATCGCTCCACGGCCGATCGTTCGCGACCGGGCCGTATCTCGTGAAGTCGACGGCGTAGCACGACGTGCTCGACACGGTCTCGGCGGACCACATGCCGGTGCGGCGCGCGGTCATCTCAACGCGGAAGGACAGCGTGCCCAGCGGGTCGATCGGGTTCTGCGCGGTCTGCGGGGTGATGCCGATGAGCGTGATCGCGCTCCGGTCACCCGTGGCTTGCGCAGCCAGCCGCGCCCATCCGTCGATGTCGGGCGCCTGCCGATGCGAGATCTCGCCGATGAGGTCCGCGACCGCGTCGCGTGCGGCCGCGTCCGCCGCGTTCTCGTGGGCCGCGAACCGCGTGAGGACGATGACCGCGATCGCACCGGCCGCGGCGCTGCCGATCATCCGCGATGCACGTCGTGTCATGGCGCGATCCTCCGCATCCGCAGATGCGGGTCGCGGCATCCGCTCAGCTCGCGCGTGCGGCGACGAGATCGAGGAACAGCTCGTGGAACCGCGTCTCCCCCGACACCTCGGGGTGGAACGCGGTGCCGAACAGCGCTCCCTGCCGGACGGCGACGATCGCTCCGTCCAGAAGGGAGGCCAGCACTTCGACGGCCGGTCCGGTCTCCACCACCCGCGGCGCGCGGATGAAGGTGGCGGACACCGGCTCATCGAAACCCGCGACCGTGAGCTCCGTCTCGAAGGAGTCGATCTGCGAGCCGAAGGCGTTGCGCTGCACGGTGATGTCGATCCCTCCGAAGGTTTCCTGTCCGCGGATGCCGTCGGCGATGCGGTCCGCCAGGAGGATGAGCCCGGCGCACGTGCCGTACGCCGGCATCCCGCCTGCGAGGGCCTCACGGATCGGCTGCTGCATACCGAACGTCCGCGCCAGCTTGTCGATCACGCTGGACTCGCCGCCCGGGATCACGAGCCCCGAGACGGTTGCGAGCTCCTCGGGGCGGCGCACCGCGACGACCTCCGCGCCCAGCGTCTCCAGGGCCCGGACGTGTTCGCGGACATCCCCCTGGAGGGCGAGGACGCCGACCCGAGGCATCCCCGTCGTCACCATCCGCGCTCGGCGAGCCGGTGCGGGGCCGGCAGGTCGGCGACGTTGATGCCGACCATGGCCTCGCCGAGGCCGCGCGAGACATCCGCGATGACCTTCGGGTCGTCGAAGAACGTGGTCGCCTTCACGATCGCGGCGGCACGGGCGGCCGGGTCGCCGCTCTTGAAGATCCCTGAGCCGACGAAGACGCCGTCGGCGCCGAGCTGCATCATCATCGCGGCATCGGCGGGTGTGGCGACCCCGCCGGCGACGAACAGCACGACCGGGAGCGTGCCGGTCTCGGCGATCTCGGCGACGAGCTCGTACGGTGCCTGCAGCTCCTTGGCCGCGACGTACAGCTCGTCGCGGGACAGCGCCCCGAGCGCGGCGATCTCGCCGCGGATCTTGCGGATGTGCTTCATGGCCTCCGACACGTCGCCGGTGCCCGCCTCCCCCTTGGAGCGGATCATCGCCGCCCCCTCGGTGATACGTCGCAGCGCCTCGCCGAGGTTGGTGGCGCCGCAGACGAACGGAACGGTGAAGTTCCACTTGTCGATGTGGTTCACGTAGTCGGCCGGTGAGAGCACCTCGGACTCGTCGATGTAGTCCACGCCGAGCTCCTGGAGCACCTGAGCCTCGACGAAGTGGCCGATGCGCGCCTTCGCCATGACGGGGATCGATACGGCCTCGATGATGCCGTCGATCATGTCGGGATCGCTCATCCGTGACACGCCGCCCTGGGCGCGGATGTCGGCGGGCACGCGCTCGAGGGCCATGACGGCGACGGCGCCGGCGTCCTCGGCGATCTTCGCCTGATCGGGGGTGACGACGTCCATGATGACGCCGCCCTTGAGCATTTCGGCGAGTCCGCGCTTGACGCGGGACGAGCCGGTGACGGGAGTGGACACGGGTTTCTCCTTCGGGTGTGGACGTCGCTCGGGGCGGCGGAGCGGGATGCCGTAGCTATTGGCCTAGGCCAAAACGTAGCATGTCCTGTCACATACACTGATCACCGTGAACGCCGTCCCCGATGCCTCCTCCGTGCTGCGCATCGCCGGGGCCACCGCGACCGATATCGCCGACAGCGTGCGACAGAGGATCGAGCGCGGCGAGCTGGCGCCCGGCTCGGCACTGCCTCCGGTGCGAACCCTCGCCGACGAGCTGGGGGTCAATCGCAACACCGTCGTGTCCGCGTATCGTCTGCTGACGCAGGCCGGGCTCGTCGAGGCCCGCGGCCGCGCCGGCACGCGCGTCGCCGAACGCACCCCCGTGGCGCAAGAAGGCTTCGCACGCGGCACGGTGCTGCGCGACCTCGCGGCGGGCAACCCCGACCCGGCACTCATCCCCGATCTGCATCCAGCCCTCAGTCGCATCGCGGGTCGGCCGGTGCTGTACGGCGAACCCGTCATCGACCGCGACCTGGCAGCGTGGTCCGAAGAGTGGATGCGGGCCGCCGTCGGAGACGACCGCGCGCTGCGTCTCACGATCACGGGCGGCGCCTCCGACGCGATCGAACGTCTGCTCGCCCAGACGCTGACGCGCGACGATGCCGTGGCTCTCGAGGACCCGTGCTTCCTCGCGAGCCTGAACACGGTTCGCCTCGGCGGTTACCGCCCCATCGCCGTCCCCGTCGACGATGAGGGCATGACCGTCGCCGGGCTCCAGGCCGCGTTGGATGCCGGGGTGCGCGCCGTGCTGCTCACTCCTCGGGCTCAGAACCCCACGGGGGCGAGCCTCAGTGCCGAGCGCGCTGCGGCGCTGCGCACACTGCTGGCCGACCACCCGTATGTCCTCGTCATCGAGGACGACCATTTCTCGATGCTGTCGGCGCAGCCCTTTCACTCGGTGATCTCCGCGTCCCATCGGCGCTGGGCGCTCATCCGGTCCGTCTCGAAGTTCCTGGGGCCCGACATGTGTCTCGCCGTGGTCGCCTCCGACCCCGACACGGCCGAGCGGCTCGCTGAGCGCCTCAATCCGGGCGCGACGTGGGTCAGCCACCTCCTCCAGCGCGTGGCGCTCGAACAGCTCACCGATCCGGACGCCCTCGCGGCGGTGGCAGCGGCATCCGCCCACTACGCCGCGCGCAACCGCGCGGCCGCCGCGGCGTTCACCGCGGCGGGCGTCCCGGTGGTCGCGGGCGACGGTCTGAGCCTCTGGGTGTCGCTGCCGGTTCCGGCGCGCGCGGCATCCGAGCAGCTCATGCGTCGCGGATGGCTCGTGCGTCCGGGCGACGAGTTCGTGCTCGAAGGCGCGCGCGCCGCCCGCCATCTGCGCATCACCGTCCACGACCTCTCGGACGCCGATCTCGCGCGTCTGGCCACCGACCTGGCCGCGGCGATCCCCGCCGCAGCCGCGACCTCGAAAGCAGGATGATCGCCCGATGAAGATCCTCTCCATCCAGTCCGCCGTCGCGTACGGCCACGTCGGCAACTCGGCCGCCGTGTTCCCGCTGCAGCGCATCGGCGTCGAGGTGCTGCCGGTGTACACCGTGAACTTCTCCAACCACACCGGTTACGGCGCCTGGCGCGGTCCGCTCATCGCCCCCGACGACGTCCGCGACGTCATCACGGGCATTGAGGAGCGGGGCGTGTTCGGGGAGATCGACGTCGTGCTCAGCGGCTATCAGGGCGGGGAGGGCATCGCGGACGTCATCCTCGATGCGGTGGCGCGCGTGAAAGCGGCCAATCCTGCGGCGGTGTACTCCTGCGATCCCGTGATGGGCAACGCCAAGAGTGGGTGCTTCGTCGCTCCGGCGATCCCCGTGCTGCTCCGCGATCGCGTCGTGCCGGCGGCCGACATCATCACGCCCAACCAGTTCGAGCTCGGCTTCCTCACGGAAACCGAGCCGACGGACCTCGCCTCGACGCTCGCGTCGGCGGATGCCGCGCGCGCGATGGGCCCGCGCACCGTGCTCGTCACGTCGGTCGAGCGTCCGGATGCCCCCGAAGGCACGATCGAGATGCTTGCCGTGACCGATGACGGCGCGTGGATCGTGCAGACGCCGCGCATCCCCATGAAGGCGAACGGGTCGGGCGACGTCACGGCGGCGTTGTTCACGGCCCACTATCGTGCGAGCGGCGACGCCGCAGATGCGCTGGCGAAGACCGTGTCGAGTGTGTACGACCTACTGCAGACGACGTTCGACTCCGGGCAGCGCGAACTGCAGCTGGTCGAGGCGCAGGAGTTCTACGCCCACCCGCGCCTGCAGTTCCCCGTCACCCGGGTGCGCTGAGGTTCGGCGTTTCGACTCGGCGCTGCGCGCCTCGCTCAACGACCGGGACTTCGCGCCCTTCCCCGGTCGTTGAGCGAGCGCAGCGAGTCGAAACGCCCTGCCTGGTCAGACCAGCTCGTATGGCCAGCGCACACCGAGCTCGGGCGAGATCGCATCCAGTGCGGCGAGGGTGCGCTCCACGGCGGCATCATTCGCCTCGTCGAACTGCTCGAGCGCGTGCAGCACGTGCCCCACCATCAGCCACTGCGTGATCGAGAGGTGCATCGGCGCGAAGCGCGACACGGCCCGTTCGCCGTCGACGTGGTCGAAGAACCAGACGTCGCCACGCGGACCGAGCCACCACTCATCGCCCTGGCCGTTGTCGCCGACGAGCACCCATCCCCGTGGCACCTCGAGGTCGACCCAGTACAGCGGGTCCTGACGCTCGCGCGTCTCTGCCTCGGCGCGGCGAGCGTCGAACGCGGTGATGTCTCCGCACAACTCCACAGTGGATGCCGGGAGCGTGCGCAGGCGCCGCGCGTCGACCGTGAACGGCTCCGCGCCGTCGTCCGGACCGCCCGGGCTCACGCCGCCGGCCAGGCGGCCGCGACGGCCTCGCGAACCTCGCCGAGCAGCTGCGGCAGCGCCTTCGTACGCGCGATGATCGGGAAGAAGTTCGCGTCCGAGCTCCACCGCGGAACGATGTGCTGGTGCAGGTGCTCGTCGACCCCCGCGCCGGCGACCGCGCCCTGGTTCATGCCGATGTTGAAGCCGTCGCAGCGCGAGACCTCGCGGAGCACCCGCATCCCGGTCTGTGTGAGAGCGCCGATCTCGGCGACCTCCTCCGGCGTGGCCTGGTCGTACGTCGCGATGTGGCGGTACGGGCACACCAGCATGTGACCCGAGTTGTACGGGAACAGGTTCAGCAGCACGTAGGACGTGACACCGCGGTGGACGATGAGCCCCTCGGCATCCGACTTCTGCGGCGCGGCGCAGAACGGGCAGCCCGAGCCCCGGAGGGCATCGGCGCCCGTGTTGATGTAGGCCATACGGTGCGGCGTCCAGAGCCGCTGGAAGGCGTCGGGGACGGCCGCGAACGTCGCGGCGTCCTCGAGGGCGGCGTCGGCGTTTCGACTCGCCTCCGGCTCGCTCACCGACCGGGCCCTCTCACGCCAGGTCCTCGGCGGTGTTGACGAGCAGCTTGCCGGCGATCGCGGCGACGATCTTGTCGATCGCCTCATCCACCGGGATGCCGTTGGTCTGCGACCCGTCACGGAAACGGAACGAGACGGTACCGGCGGAGCGGTCCTGCTCCCCCGCGATCAGCTGCAGCGGCACCTTCTGGGTGGTGTGCGTGCGGATCTTCTTCGGCATCCGATCGTCGGAGTGGTCGACCTCGGCCCGCACGCCGGAAGCGCGCAGGCGCGCGACGATCTCATCGAGGTAGGGCGCGAAGTCGTCCGCGACGGGGATGCCGACGACCTGCACGGGCGCGAGCCACACCGGGAAGGCGCCCGCGTAGTGCTCGAGCAGGATCGCGAAGAACCGCTCGACCGAGCCGAAGAGCGCGCGGTGGATCATCACCGGGCGGTGCTTCTCGCCGTCGGGGCCGGTGTACTCGAGCTCGAACCGCTCGGGCTGGTTGAAGTCGAGCTGGATGGTCGACATCTGCCAGGTACGGCCGATCGCGTCGCGCGCCTGCACCGAGATCTTCGGCCCGTAGAAGGCGGCGCCGCCCGGGTCGGGCACGAGCTCGAGCCCGGATGCCTCGGCCACCTCGCGCAGGGTTTCGGTCGCCTCCGTCCAGAGCTCGTCGGCGCCGATGAACTTCGGGTTGCCGTCTTCCTTCGTCGACAGCTCCAGGTAGAAGTCGTTGAGGCCGTAGTCGCGGAGGGTCTGCAGCACGAAGTCGAGGCTGTGGGTGAGCTCGCCCTTGACCTGGTCGGCCGTCACGTAGATGTGGGTGTCGTCCTGGGTCATGCCGCGCACGCGCGTGAGGCCCGAGAGGGTGCCGCTCTTCTCGTAGCGGTACACCGACCCGAACTCGCTGAGGCGCAGCGGCAGCTCGCGGTAGGAGCGGCCGCGCGAGCGGAAGATCAGGTTGTGGAACGGGCAGTTCATGGGCTTCAGGTAGTACTCCTGGCCCTCGCGGCTGACGTGACCGTCGGCATCCACGACCTCGTCGAGCACCATGGGCGGGTACATGCCGTCGGCGTACCACTGCAGGTGGCCGCTCGTCATGAACAGGTCGCCCTTCGTGATGTGCGGCGTGTTCACGACCTCGTAGCCGCTGGCGAGCAGACGCTCGCGCATGTAGCGTTCGATCTCGTAGCGGATGATGCCGCCCTTGGGGTGGAAAACGCTGAGGCCGGGGCCGATCTCGTCGGGGAACGAGAAGAGGTCGAGCTCCTTGCCGAGCTTGCGGTGGTCGCGCTTGGCCGCCTCTTCCAGACGCTGCTGGTAGGCGCGCAGCTCGTCTTTCGTGGGCCACGCGGTGCCGTAGATGCGCTGCAGCTGCGGGTTCTTCTCGCTGCCGCGCCAGTAGGCGCCGGCGACGCGGGTGAGATCCCAGCCGTTGGCGACATAGCGCGTGCCGGGAACGTGAGGCCCGCGGCAGAGGTCGCGCCAGACGACCTCGCCGTCGCGGTTGACGTTCTCGTAGACGGTGAGCTCGCCGGCGCCGATCTCCACCGAGGCGCCTTCTGCGGCGTTCGCCCCGGAGCCCGGGCCGCCCGCGAGCGAGATCAGCTCGAGCTTGAACGGCTCGTCGGCCATGAGCTCTCGCGCCTCGGTCTCGTCGACCACGCGGCGGACGAAGCGCTGGTTCTCGCGGACGATGCGCTCCATCTCCTTCTTGATGGCCTTGAGGTCCTCGGGAGTGAACGGGTCGACGTTGCCGAAGTCGAAGTAGAAGCCGTCGGTGATCGGCGGGCCGATGCCCAGGTTCGACTGCGGCTTGATGCGCTGCACGGCCTGAGCCATGACGTGCGCGGTGGAGTGGCGCAGGATCGACAGGCCGTCGGCGCTGTCGATCAGAACGGGCTCGACCGCGTCATCGGCCGTGACGATGGTCGAGAGGTCTTTCAGGTCGCCGTTGACGCGCAGAGCGACGACGGAGCGGTCGGGGAACAGGGCGAAGCCGTCGGCGGGATAGGTCACGTCCGCCGCGGGTGAGACATCGGTCAAGGGAAGGTCTCCAGAAGAGGGATCGGATGGGGTGCTCAGCTTCGGGCGCCGTGCGCCCTGCCCGCTCAGGCCCAGATCGTTCGTACGCCGGGCGTGCGCGCGCCGGTCGCGAAGGCGGTGATCCGGCTCAGTTCCATATGTGCAGTCTATCGCCGCACGGGACGGGTCGATGAGGGTCCATGATGGATGCCGTGATGCTTGCCGTGATCGGAGCGGTGCTCCTGCTCCTGGGCGGCGCAGCCGTCGTGTTCGGAGTTCTTCCGCTGGATGCGGCGCTGGAGATCGGCGACCGTGTGTGGCCGATCCTCCTGTTCGTCGTCGCCGTGACGATCGTCGCCGAACTCGCCGCCCGGGCCGGCGTGTTCGACGCCGCCGCAGCGCGCCTGGCGCGACTGTCGCGAGGTCGGGTGATCCTGCTGTGGCTCATGGTGGTGGCGTTCGCCGCCGTCGTGACGGCGTTCCTGTCGTTGGACACCACGGCCGTGCTCTTGACGCCGGTGGTCGTCGCGGTCGCCCGCGCCAATGGGCTCTCGCCGATGCCCTTCGCCTTCGCGACCGTGTGGCTGGCCAACACCGCGTCGCTGTTCCTGCCGGTCTCCAACCTCACCAACCTGCTCGCCGCGCATCGGCTCGGCGATCTCGACGCGCTCGGCTTCCTGGGCCTTCTGGGACCGTCGGCGATCATCGCGACGGTCGTCACGGTGATCCTGCTGTGGCTCACGAACCGACGTGACCTGCGGGGTCGCTTCACCCCCGCCCGTCCCCCGCGGGTGTCCGACCCCGTGCTCCTGCGGATCTCCGCCGTCGTGCTCGTCGTCATGATGCCGCTGCTGGTCGTCGGCATCCCGCCGTGGATGCCGGCGCTCGGCGCCGCCGTCGTGCTCGCCGCCGTCTTCGCCTGGCGCTCGCCGACGGCGCTGCGCTGGGCGCTCGTGCCGTGGCAGCTGGTCGTCTTCGCGTCGGGGCTCTTCCTGGCAGTCGGTGCGGCCGAGGCGCTCGGGTCGGGCGCCCTCCTTGCCGCGGCGACCGGTTCGGGAGAAGACCTCGTCTCGCTCTGGCAGGTCGCCGGGGTCGGCATGCTGGGCGCGAACGTGGTCAACAACCTGCCGGCCTACCTTGCTCTCGAATCCGCCGCAGGCTCCCCCGTGCGGCTCGCCGCTCTGCTCATCGGCGTCAACGCGGGTCCGCTGATCACGCCGTGGGCGTCACTGGCGACCCTGCTCTGGCACGAGCGTCTGCACGCCGTCGGCGTCGATGTGCCCTGGAAGCGCTACATCCTCTTGGGTCTGGTCGTCGCCCCGCTCACGGTGGCGCTCGCCGTCCTCCCGCTGGCGTTGCACTGACGACTGCTCACGCAGACGCGCGTTCGACTCAGGCGACGGTGAGGTCGACCTGGATCTCGCCGGCGAGGGCTTCGAGTGCGGCGGTGAGCGTCTCGGCATCCGCCGCCGCCGGCAGGCTGACGGTGACGGTCGCCTCGAACAGCGTGCCGCCGGCCATGGGGGCCTCGAGGGTGCGGCTGCGGAAGGTGTCGATGCTGAGCGTGTGGGCGGCGATGGCGGCGGTGACGTCGCGGACGATGCCCGGGCGGTCGTTGCCCAGGACGGTGAACGAGACGGTGTGAGGCGCATCGACGGATGCCGCGGCCGGCGCGTCGTGCGTCGTCACACGCAGCAGCCCGTCGAGGCCGCTGAGGGCGCTCGTGAGGGCCTGCTGCTGGTCGTCGGGCACCGCGACGAGCACGATGCCGGCGAAGGCGCCAGCGAGTTCGGCGAGCTCGCTCTGCTCCCAGTTACCGCCATGATCGGCGATGGTGCGGGCGAGAGCGCTGACGAGTCCGGCACGATCGTCGCCGACGACAGTGAGCACGAGGTGGGCCATGCGGCGAGCCTAACGCTCAGGCTGCGGAGGGTGCGAGCGTTGCTGCGCGACGCCACGCCGGACGCCATGACGTCCTCTCGGATCGGGTGTGGCTACGGTGAGAGGGTGAACGGTCTGGGGACCATCACGATCGCAGAGCAATCCCCCGAGATGAACTGCGCAAGGCGGGACGTCAGATGCAAACGTCCCGCCTTTTCGTTGCCTCGCGGGATCGCAACACCCTATGGTGATCGTGATGGCCTGGGGGTCATCGAGTTCCACTTTCGATAGCTGATGCGAGCTATGGAGAGGCGGGTCGCAGTGCCGCGTCCCGCCTCTCTGCGTTTCCGGCTCTGCCCATGGTCCCGGCGCGGTCTGCACACGTTGCGCCGCACCTTCCGGGCACAAAAAAAACCCGGCTAACCGGGGCTTATTCTGTGCGCGATACTGGGATCGAACCAGTGACCTCTTCCGTGTCAGGGAAGCGCGCTACCGCTGCGCCAATCGCGCCTGTACAGGCTTGTTCAGTTATGAGGCGAGGTGGCGACGGGATTCGAACCCGTGTAAACGGCTTTGCAGGCCGGTGCCTAGCCGCTCGGCCACGCCACCGTGTGGATTAACCGTGTGGTTTGACCCCACGTGCCGTGATCGTTTCGAAAAACGATCCCTGCACTCGAGCGGATGACGAGACTCGAACTCGCGACCCTCACCTTGGCAAGGTGATGCGCTACCAACTGCGCTACATCCGCATGCTCCCTGGTTGCCCCGGGAACTTGATCGACTTTAGCCGACTATTTCGCCATCGCAAAACCGAGCGCCGCCCGCGCGTGTCTCGCGGTCTGGGCGGCCACAGGATTCGTGTCAGCGCCCGGCATCCGGTAGCATCGAGTCTCGGCCCGCACGGGTCTTGGGCGATTGGCGCAGTTGGTAGCGCGCTTCCTTCACACGGAAGAGGTCATCAGTTCGAGTCTGGTATCGCCCACCACGAAACCCCCGGCCCCGCCGGGGGTTTCTCTATTCACGGCGAACAATCGAACACCCGGTGGCGCTGACGCGTAGCGTCACGATCGTGAGCGTCTCCCCCGGCATCCGCGTGACGCTGGTGGTCGTCGCCCTCTTCAATCTGGCATCGTCCGTTGCCGGGTGCGTGCTCCTCGTGCTCGTGGGCGGCGACCGTGTCGGAATGCCGCACGAGTGGCTCGAGCGCACGCCCTTCTCGTCGTGGGTGTGGCCGGGACTCATCCTCGGCGTCATCGTCGGCGGCTCTCAGCTGCTGGCGATCGTCGCGCAGCGAGGGCGATACTCCATCGCATGGGGGCTGCACGCGGCATCCGGTCTCGTGATGATGATCTGGATCTTCGTCGAGATCGCCCTGCTGCTGGTCTGGTCCCCGATGCACGGCATCTACTTCACGACCGGGCTCCTGCAGACCGTGCTCGCCGTTCTCGCCCTCGGGGCCTGGCCACGGCCGTTCCTCGCCCGGATGCCGAGATGATCTCGCACCGGCACGGGAAACACGGCCGATACGTCCGCCTGACAAACTGGCGTGATGACCACCGCGCGGATCATCATCCTGTTCGTGCTCGCGGCGATCGCCGAGATCGGCGGGGCCTGGCTCATTTGGCAGTCGGTCCGTGAGAACCGGGGGTGGCTGTTCGCCGTGCTCGGGGTGATCGCCCTCGGCGGCTACGGGTTCGTCGCGGCTTTCCAGCCCGACGCACACTTCGGGCGTGTGCTCGCGGCGTACGGTGGAGTCTTCGTCGCCGGCTCCCTTGCCTGGGGAATCGTCATCGACGGCTTCAAACCCACGCTCTGGGACTACATCGGCTCGGCTGTGGCGCTTCTCGGAGCCGCGATCATCATCTTCGCCCCCGCACTCCAGCGCGGGGCGGAGTAGCCGGCACCGGGTGCGCCGGGCCGCTCAGACCTCGCTCAGCCAGCCGTAGCGACCCTGAAGTGCCGCGGCGACCCCCGCGAACCGTCGACGGTCCAGGGCTGCGGCCTCGCGTCGCATCCCGCGCACGTGCACGCTGTAGAGCTGCTCGATATCGACCCACGACGGCCGGCCCTGCGAGTCCCACGCCCCGGTGCCGATGGAGAGGTAATCACGGTCGCCATCGTGGGCCTTGCTGGTCAAACGCACCGCGAACACCCGGTCGGCGCCGTCGTGGCCGATCACCAGGACGGGGCGGTCCTTGCCGCGCCCGTCGTTCTCCTCGTACGGCACCCAGGTCCACACGACCTCCCCGGCATCCGGAGCCCCGTCACGCTGTGGGGCGTATCTGATCGTCAGACCGCCACGCGCCGGCGGGCGGACCTCGCGTGTCGCCGTCTGTCCGTCCTGACCGGGGCTGAGCGTCGTGGGGGCGGTGGGCCGCGACGGCCCCGGCGTCCTCGCGGGCGCCGAGGGGCGGGAGCGGCCACCGAAGAGGCCGAGAATCCCCCGGACGAGCGATGTCAGAGTGCCGCGTCCGTCGCGAGATGCCATGGCTTCACGCTACCAATCGCTGTCGGATGTGTTCGCACACGCCGAAGGGGCGCCGGATCGTGAGATCCGACGCCCCTTCGAGGGATTCGTGTCAGTCGACGAGCGCGTAGCCCTCTTCACCGTGCACGACGGTGTCGATGCCGGCGATCTCGTCCTCGTTCTTGACGCGGAAGCCGATCGTCTTCTCGATGATGAAGCCCAGCACGTAGGCGACCACGAAGGAGAACACCAGCACGGTGACGGCAGCGATCGCCTGGAGGATCAGCTGGTCGGCGTTGCCGCCGAGGAACAGGCCCGTGCCCGTGGCGAAGAAGCCGAGGTACAGCGTTCCGATCAGACCACCGACGAGGTGGACGCCCACGACATCGAGCGAGTCGTCGAAGCCGAGACGCCACTTGAGCTCCACCGCGAGGGCGCACACCGCGCCGGCGATGACACCGAGCAGCAGCGACCAGCCCGGTGCCAGGTTGGCGCAGGAGGGCGTGATGGCGACGAGACCCGCGACGGCACCCGAGGCGGCGCCCACGGCGGTCGGCTTTCCGTCCTTCAGCTTCTCGACGATCGCCCAACCGAGGATGGCGGCAGCGGTCGCTCCCAGCGTGTTCAGGACGATGAGGCCGGCAGGCGATCCGACCCCGGCGATGCCGGAGAGGATGTCACCGCTCGTGCCCTCGGGGGCGGCGTAGAAGGCCGCGGCGCCGGCGTTGAAGCCGAACCAGCCGAACCACAGGATCGCTGCTCCCAGCATCACCAGCGGCACGTTGTGCGGCTTGTGGATGCCCTTCTGGAAGCCGACGCGCTTGCCGAGCACCAGGGCGAGAGCGAGCGCGGCTGCACCGGCGTTGATGTGGACAGCGGTTCCACCGGCGTAGTCGATCACCTCGGTCGAGAAGCCCAGGGTGGTTCCGAGGTTGAAGATCCAGCCGTTGGTGTTCCACACCCAGCCGGCGACGGCGAAGTAGTCGATCGTCGCGAAGAAGAACGCGAAGATCATCCACGAGCCGAAGCGGGCGCGGTCGGCGATGGCGCCGGAGATGAGGGCCACGGTGATGATCGCGAAGGTGGCGCCGTAGGCGACGGCCGTGAGGTTCACGGTCGCGTTCTCACCGGTCGCCATCGCGCCGAGGCCGAAGTCGGAGAAGGGGTTGCCCAGGATGCCGCCCCACCAGTCGGCGGTCTGCATGTTGTATCCGTAGAGGATCCAGAGCACCGCGACGAGACCCATCGCGCCGAAGCTCATCATCATCATGCTGATGACGCTCTTCGCCTTGACGAGGCCGCCGTAGAAGAAAGCCACGCCCGGCGTCATAAAGAGCACGAGAGCCGTAGCGGCGATATACCAAGCGAGATTTCCGCTGTCCATGAAGGTCCTCACTGATGTGTTGTGTAACTCGGACCGGGTCGCCGCGGTTTCGGGGTCGGGACGTCCCAGCGCACTCAGTGTTGCGGTACGCGGTTACCGCCGGTATCCGCGTCGTGTTTCGCGTTGGTTACGCGCGCCGCGTCCAGGTAAACATCACGTTTCGGGGTGGCGGGCATCGCCGCTGAGGGCGATCAGGAATGCGTGAGCGCGTTGAGGCGCGAGATCGCGCGCAGGTATTTCTTGCGATAGCCGCCCGCGAGCATCTCTTCGCCGAAGACCTCGTCGAGGGGGCGACCGGTCGCGCGCACCGGGATCTGCGCGTCGTATGCCCGGTCCACGAAGGCGACGAAGCGCAGTGCGGCGGACTGGTCCTGAAGAGTGATCACGTCACGCAGGCCGATCATCGACAGGTTCTCGATCAGGCGCACGTAGCGCGAAGGGTGCACGGTCGCGAGATGGCGGATCAGTTCGGCGAACGCGTCGTCCGAGACGACACCGGATGCCGCGGCGCCATCGATGGCCGCGCGGTAGGCGGCGTCGTCGCACACCTCGGCGTGCCCATCGAGGGCGCGCTGACGGTAGTCGGTGCCGTCGATGCGGATGGTCTCGAAGCTCGATGCCATGGCGTGGATCTCGCGGAGGAAGTCCTGCGCGGCGAATCGCCCTTCGCCGAGCGCATTGGGCGGGGTGTTCGATGTCGCCGCGAGCCGCGTTCCGGTGGGGACCAGCTCCCCCAGCAGTCGGGTCATCACCATGGTGTCACCCGGGTCGTCGAGCTCGAACTCGTCGATGCACAGCAGGTCCGCTCCGCGGAAGAGCTCGACCGTCTTCTGGTACCCGAGTGCTCCGACCAACGCGGTGTACTCGATGAACGATCCGAAGTACTTCCGTCGCGCCGGCATCGCGTGATAGATGGCCGCGAGCAGATGGGTCTTGCCGACGCCGAACCCGCCGTCGAGATACACGCCCGGCTTCATCTCCGGCACCTTCTTCGCACGACGGAAGAGTCCTCCGCGTTCTGCCGGTCCTCCGCCGAGACTGAACGAGATGAGTCGCTCCTTGGCCTCCTGCTGCGAAGGAAACGCCGGGTCTGCGCGATACGTGTCGAACGTGGCGCCGTCGAACTGCGGCGGCGGTACCAGCGCGGCGACCATCTCTGCGCCGGACACCGCCGGCTGACGATCGACGAGGCGAATCGTGCCGGAGTCGGTGGATGTCATCGTTCTCCCTCGTCGACCGCCGGTGCGCCCACCAGGTCGTGTGCGCGCAGCCAGTCGCCGATCGCGTCGGTCCAGCGCTGCTGGTCGTAGTTCCAGAGCTTCGTGTGACGCGCCGTGCGGAACACCTGCAACTCGACCAGGTCGGGTCGGGCATCGGCCAGGCGGTGCGAGGCGCTGGACGGGACGAACCCGTCGTCATCGCTGTGCAGGATGAGCACGGGATGGCGCAGTTCTGCGGCACGCGCCACGATGTCGAGTCGGTCGAGCGGAATCGCTCCGTCGGCGCCGATCGCGGGCGCCGCCCATCCCGTGCGCAGTGCTCCCATCGCCAGATCGGTGACGGGCGCGGGCACGTGCAACGCCTTGGCCTGATAGGAGAGGACGGTGCGCCAGTCCACCACCGGCGAATCGAGGATGACGCCGACGATCTGCTCGCGGTGCGCGGAGCCGAGCGACGTCTGCAGCGCGATCGCGCCGCCCATCGACCAGCCCATGAGCACGATGCGGCGGGCGCCGTGTCGCAGAGCCCAGCTGACGGCGGCATCCACATCGCGCCACTCGGTCGCGCCGAGCGCGTAGGCTCCGGCACGGCTGCGCGGAGCGTCGCCGTCGTTGCGGTACGACACGACGAGCGACGTGATGCCCAGAGCATGGAACACCGGCACGGCACGCAGGCATTCGGCACGCGTCGTGCCGCGTCCATGGATCTGGATGACCCAGGTCTCGTCGTCGAGGTCGCTCGACGGCTCTGCCGGGAACAGCCACGCCGGGCAGGCGCCGATCGCCGCCGGCACGTGCTCGCGCGTGAACGGCAGATGCAGTTCCTCCGGGCGCTGGTAGTACCAGCCGCTGAACGCCGCGTCGGCATCGAGGCTCGACTGACCGCCGACCTGCGTGAGCAGCTTCCGCTTGACGGTGTCGCCGTCGCTGGCCAGCACCGAGCCCACCTTGAGATAGTCGGCGGAACCGGTCGTGAACAGGCCGTAGCGTCCGGGCAGCACCGTGTCGGGCGTGCGTGCCAACGTGATCGTCTGCGCGGACACGTCGATGTCGACGATGCGCGTGTCGGGGACGCGCGTTGACGGGGTGACCACTCGACGTGCCATGCGCAGTGCGACGGCGAAAGCCATCGCGGCCGTCGCGAACAGGGCCGCAGCGAGGGAGAGGGCTAGCATCCGCAGGGTGGCCGGAGCGCCGATTCGTGAGGCGCCGAGGGCGGCGCGCCTGGGTGCCTTCATCGTGGGCCCATCCTAGTCTGTGACCGTGGATGACACCCGTCCCGCCGCTGAGACACCGGCCTTCGCACGCGCCGCAGAGCAGCTGCGGTCCCTGACTTTCCGGTCTGACTTCTCCGTGCGCGAGATCGCCGCTCCGACGAGTCTCGCCCCGGAGGCGATCGCCTTCGCGGGTGACGTCCGTCCGGATGCGGACGGGCTGGATTCGCCCTACGGCACCGGGCGCTTCGTCCTCATGCACGACCCTGCCGAACCGGACGCATGGGGTGGGCCGTGGCGTATCGTGTGTTTTGCGCAAGCTCCACTCGAAGCCGAGATCGGCGTCGACCCGCTGCTCGCGGACGTCGCCTGGTCGTGGCTCGTCGATGCGCTCGAGGCGCGCGGCGCGGCCTTCCATTCGGAGTCCGGTACGGCGACCAAGACCCTGTCGAAGGGGTTCGGTTCGCTCGCCGCCGAGGGCGACGGGGCGCAGATCGAATTGCGGTCGTCCTGGACGCCCGCCGGTGACCTGACGGCCCACATCGAGGCGTGGGCGGAGCTCGTGTGCATGTTGGCGGGATTGCCGCCGGGATCAGAGGGCATCGCCGTGTTCGGCTCGCAGCGGGGTGCATCAGGAAGGGGAACGCGTGGCTGAGTACGACGTCATCACGGATGCCGCCGGCCTCGCCGCCGCCGCCGACGCGCTCGCCGCGGGCACCGGCCCGGTGGCCGTCGACGTGGAGCGCGCATCAGGCTTCCGCTACTCGCAGCGGGCGTATCTCATCCAGGTGTACCGGCGCGGTGCCGGCGTCTTCCTCGTCGACCCTCCTGCGGTGGGCGATCTGTCGCCGCTGCAAGAGGCGATCGGAGACATCACCTGGATCCTCCACGCCGCTAGCCAGGACCTGCCCTCCCTTCGGGAGGAGAACCTCGAGCCGCCTCAGATCTTCGACACCGAACTCGCCGCCCGTCTTCTCGGGCATGAGCGCGTGGGCCTCGGCGCGGTCGTCGAGGACACGTTGGGAATCACCCTCGCGAAGGCGCATTCCGCGGCGGATTGGTCGACGCGTCCGCTGCCTCAGCCCTGGCTCGAGTACGCCGCGCTGGATGTGCTGCACCTCGTGGATGTCTTCGAGGTGCTGCGCGACGAGCTCGAGGAGCAGGGGAAGACCGACATCGCGGCTCAGGAGTTCGAGACGGTGCGTACGCGGCCCGTGAAGCCCGCTCGCGAGGAGCCCTGGCGGCGCCTCAGCGGTCTGCACACCGTCCGCGGTCGCCGAGCGCTGGCGATCGCGCGAGCCCTCTGGATCGCCCGCGAGGAGTACGCGCGTGAGCAGGACACCTCGCCCGGTCGACTCGTTCCCGATCGCGCTCTGGTGGCCGTCGTCATCGCCGACCCCAAGACGAAGCAGGATCTGGCGCGCGTCAAGGACTTCACTGGCCGCGCGAGCCGCAGTCAGCTCGACCGGTGGTGGGCCGCGATCGAGGCCGGCCGCGCCGATCCCGCGTTGCCCGCGGAGCGCGCCTCCGGCGATGGAATGCCGCCTCCGCGGGCATGGGCGGAGCGCAACCCGGCGGCGGACCTCCGGCTGAAGGCGGCGCGCCCGCTCGTGGAACAGCTTGCCGTCGACCTGCGAATGCCGACGGAGAACCTTCTGACCCCCGACACCCTGCGGCGGGTCGCGTGGGCTCCCCCGGCCGAGATCGACGCGGCATCCATCGGCGAAGCGCTCGCGGCCCATGGCGCGCGTCCGTGGCAGATCGAGACGACGGCGAGGGTCATCGCCGGCGCGTTTGTCGAATCCGTGCAGACCACCGAGGCTGCCTCCGACCTCGCGTCGTAGAATCGTTCCAAGCGTTTCCGTGAGACTGAGTTTCACCGTACGCTGGACTGAATCTCAACCCTTGGAGGCAGTGTGGCCGAGCTCTCGGACGTCTACTTCGTCGATGGAATGCGCACCCCGTTCGGTCGCGCCGGCGAGAAGGGCATGTACTGGAACACCCGCGCGGACGACCTCGCCGTGAAGGCGACGATCGGACTGATGGCGCGGAACACCGCGGTTCCCGCCGACCGGGTCGACGACGTCGCGATCGCCGCGACGAGTCAGACGGGCGAACAAGGCCTCACGCTCGGGCGCTCCGTGGCCATCCTCGCAGGCCTTCCGCAGACCGTGCCGGGCTTCGCGATCGACCGGATGTGCGCCGGCGCCATGACGAGCGTCGCCATGATGGGCGCCTCGATCAGCGCCGGCATGTACGACGTCGCCCTCGCCGGCGGCGTCGAGCACATGGGCCACTACCCCATCGGCGCAAACGCCGACCCCAACCCGCGGTTCGTGGCCGAGAGGATGGTCGACCCGGGTGCGCTGAACATGGGCGTGACGGCCGAGAGAATCTTCGACCGGTTCCCGCAGCTCACCAAGGAGCGCTCCGACCGCTTCGGCATGCTCAGCCAGCACAAGGCGCAGGCGGCATACGAGGCCGGCAAGTTCCAGCCCGATCTGGTGCCCGTCGCGGTGAAGGATGCCGAGGGCAGCTGGGGCCTGGCGACGGAGGACGAGGGCCGTCGCCCGCAGACCACGATGGAAGACCTCGCCGCGTTGAAGACCCCGTTCCGTCCCCACGGGCGGGTCACCGCCGGCACGTCCTCACCGCTCACGGACGGGGCGACGATGTCGCTGCTCGCCGGGGGCGGCGCCGTCAAGGAACTCGGTCTCACCCCGAAGATGCGCATGGTCTCGTTCGCCTTCGCCGGAGTGCAACCGGAGATCATGGGCATCGGCCCGATCCCCTCCACCGAGAAGGCGCTCAAGAAGGCGGGTCTGACCATCGCCGACATCGGGCTGTTCGAGCTCAACGAGGCCTTCGCGGTGCAGGTCATCTCGCTTCTGGATCACTTCGGCATCGCCGACGACGACCCGCGCGTCAACCAGTGGGGCGGGGCGATCGCCCTCGGCCACCCGCTGGCCGCGTCGGGCGTGCGCCTGATGATCCAGCTCGCCGCGCAGTTCGCCGAACGCCCCGACGTCCGCTATGGCCTCACGGCCATGTGCGTGGGGCTCGGCCAGGGCGGGTCGGTCATCTGGGAGAACCCGCACTACAACGGTCGCAAGCGCTGAGAGGACGACGGACATGACGAACTACGACGAGATCGACTTCTCCCCGCTCACCGCACTCGCAGACGGTGAGGTCGTAACCCACTCGCGCGTGCGTGACATCACGTTGCCCTCGGGCAAAGTGCTCGCACTGATCACGCTCGACAACGGTCGCGACCACACGCGCCCCAACACCCTCGGGCCGGCGACCCTCACCCAGCTCGGAGAGACGCTGGCGGCACTCAAGGCCCGCGCCGCCGCCGGCGAGATCCAGGCCGTCGGCATCACGGGCAAGCAGTACATCCTCGCCGCCGGCGCCGATCTCTCCGACATCACTCGGGTGGGCTCGAAGGATAACGCCCGACTGGTCGCGCAGCTCGGCCACAAAGTGCTCGGCTCGCTCGGCGATCTCGGGGTGCCCTCCTTCGCCTTCGTGAACGGCCTCGCTCTCGGAGGCGGCCTGGAGATCGCGCTGAACTCGACGTACCGCACGGTCGATGCCTCGGCAGCCGCGATCGCGCTGCCCGAGGTGTTCCTGGGCATCATCCCCGGCTGGGGCGGCGCGTACCTGCTGCCCAACCTGATCGGCATCGAGAACGCGCTCGAGGTTGTCATCAGCAACCCGCTCAAGCAGAACCGCATGCTGAAGCCGCAGCAGGCGTTCGACTACGGGATCGTCGACGCGATCTTCCCCGCGGCGACCTACCTCGAGAGCTCCCTGGCCTGGGCCGACGCGGTGCTCACGGGCGCCGTCAAGGTCGAGCGCAAGAACGAGCCGGGCAAGATCGAGCGCCTCACCAAGTGGCCCATCGCCATCAAGATGGCCCGCGGCATGCTCGAATCCAAGATCGGCACCGTCCCCCGCTCCCCCTACGCCGCGCTCGAACTGCTCGACAAGGCCAAGAGCGGCACGAAGGCCGAAGGCTTCGCGCGGGAAGACGAGGCTCTGGCCGATCTCGTCACGGGCGATCAGTTCGCGGCATCCATGTACGCCTTCGACCTCGTGCAGAAGCGGGCGAAGCGACCCGTCGGCGCCCCCGACAAGGCACTCGCGAAGAAGGTCACGAAGGTCGGCATCATCGGTGCCGGACTCATGGCGAGCCAGTTCGCCCTGCTGTTCGTGCGCAAGCTCCAGGTGCCGGTGCTCATCACCGACCTGGATCAGGCCCGCGTCGACAAGGGTGTCGCCTACATTCACGACGAGATCGGCAAGCTCGAGGCCAAGGGCCGCCTCGATGCCGATGCGGCGAACAAGCTGCGCACGCTCGTGACCGGGACGACCGACAAGAGCTTGTACGCCGATTGCGACTTCGTCATCGAGGCCGTCTTCGAGGAGGTCGGCGTCAAGCAGGCCGTCTTCGGTGAGATCGAGAAGATCGTCGCCGAGGATGCGATTCTCGCGACCAACACCTCGTCGCTGTCGGTCGCGGAGATCGGCTCGAAGCTCGCGCACCCCGAGCGGCTCGTCGGATTCCACTTCTTCAACCCGGTCGCGGTCATGCCGCTGATCGAGATCGTCAAGACGTCGGACACGACGGATGCCGCGCTGTCGACCGCTTTCGTGGTGGCGAAGGGCCTCGGCAAGAACGCGGTGCTGACCGCGGATGCCCCCGGCTTCGTCGTCAACCGTCTTCTGGCCAAGGTCATGGGCGAGGCGGCCCGCGCCGTCTATGAGGGCACTCCCGTCGCGGATGTCGAGAAGGCGTTCGCGCCGCTCGGCCTGCCGATGGGGCCGTTCCAGCTGATCGATCTCGTCGGCTGGAAGGTCGCTGCGCACGTCCAAGACACGATGGTCCATGCGTTCCCCGACCGCTTCTACGCGAACGAGAACTTCCATCAGCTCGCAGAGCTGCCGGAGGTCGTCGAGAAGGACAAGGGCGGACGGGTCACCGGTTTCACCAAGGCCGCCGAGAAGGCGCTGAAGGGGCATGTTGCGTCGGCCCCGGCATCCGCCGACACGATCCTGCGCCGCGTGCAGGACGGCTTGGCCACCGAGATCAAGCTGATGCTCGACGAGGGTGTCGTGCCCGAGGTCGAAGACATCGACCTGTGCCTCATCCTGGGCGCCGGCTGGCCGTTCATCGACGGCGGCGCCTCACCCTACCTCGACCGCGAGGGCGCGTCGGAGCGGGCGTTCGGCGACACCTTCCACC
>NZ_JAUF01000085.1:0-1297 GCF_000585455.1 Microbacterium sp. MRS-1 | reverse complement strand
TGTGACACTTGCGGCATGCTGCGCGGCAAGGTGGTGTCGGCTGGTGTGACCCGCAGAATGACCGACCCTCCGGGTGTCCTCATTTGGAGATATGTCCGCCGGCCGCACCGCCGACTTCAGATGGCTTGATTAGGAGCTTGTCCCTTCGGGTGACCCATCACAGTCCTGCCTCGATCCCTCCGGCGGTGGACCCATCGAAGAGGAAGAGGTAGAGAAATGGCTGCTCTTGCAGAGCTCGTCGACCATGTGATCGGCGTTGATCCGGATCGCGACCGGGTGACAGCGGCCGTCGTCAGCGTCACCACGCAGGGTGAACTAGCGTCGGCGACGTTTCCCGCGACGCGACGAGGGTACGGTCAAGCGCTCAGGTGGGCCAAGACGCTCACGGTCGACGAACGACGCGCGTGGGCGATCGAGTCGACCGGCAGCTACGGTGCTGGCCTGGCGGCCACGTTGGCAGAGAAGGGCGAGTTCGTGATCGAGTTCGACCACCCCGCCACCAGGGCATCGAAGGACGGCGCGAAATCGGACTCTCTCGACGCCGTGCGCGCGGCACGCGAAACACTGGGGCGCAAGACGTGGGCGACACCGCGATCGAGAGGGCTCCGGGAAGGTCTGCGCACCCTCATCGTCGCCCGTGATTCCGCGAAACTTGCCCGGGTCGCTGCAATCAACGTGCTCAAAGCGCTCATCGTGACCGCGCCGGTCGACCTCCGCGAGGACCTCCGCGGACATACGTTCGGTCAGCTCGTCGACAGATGCATGCGACTGCGTCCGGACACAGCGACGGACCCTGAGCATGCAGCCACGAAACTCTCCCTGCGAAGCACGGCGACCCGGATCAAGCAGCTCACGACCGAGTGCCGTGACCTCGAGCTGGCAATGCTTCCCCTCGTGCGCGAGATCTGCCCGGCGCTGCTCGACGAGTCTGGAATCGGCACGCTCGTCGCCGCGCAGATCCTCATCTCGTGGTCCCACGCGGGACGTTGCCGTGACGAAGCCGCCTTCGCGCGACTCGGCGGAGTAGCCCCGCTCGAGGCCACCTCCGGGCAGAACCAGACCCGACACCGTCTCTCACGCGGCGGTGACCGCCAGCTCAATCGAGCGCTTCACACAGCAATCCTCGCCCGCGCGAAAGTCCACCCCGAAACCCGCGCCTATCTCGCCCGACGAGTCCGCGATGGGAAGACCAAGCGGGAAGCGATGCGATGCCTCAAGCGGTACTACGCCCGCCACCTGTTCCGACTCCTCGAGAGCACTCCCGCGCCCTCTTGACACCGATAGGAGCATCTCCATG
>NZ_JAUF01000084.1:0-1103 GCF_000585455.1 Microbacterium sp. MRS-1 | reverse complement strand
ACGAACTCCGCACCCGATAACGCGAATGGATGCGGAGTTCGTGCGAATCTGCGGAGTTCGTGACCCCGCGCATGCCGCAGCCGAGCCGATCCCGGCGCCAGCGCTACCGCGCGGGCGCGGCGTGCAGGCCCGCGGCCAGCGCCCGGCGAATCGCGCGCTCGACGGCGGCCGCGTCGTGCACGACCTGGGCGTAGGAGAAGCGGAGCACGGTGTAGCCGCGCACACGCAGCTCGACGTCGTGGGAGATGTCCTTCGACCGCTGCGTGGACGACGAGTGATGCGCCCAGCCGTCGATCTGGATGACGAGCCACTCGCCGACCAGAACGTCGACCGGTCTGCCCGCGAGATACACCTGCTGGCGCACGCGGACGCGCAGCCGCCGCAACGGACGACACACCAGCACCTCAAGACCGGAGTCAGCCAGCCCCGTGATCTCCGCGGCGAGCGCCGTCGCCGCACGTGACGGCCAGCGGATCGCGCGCAGCGCCTCCGGCGCCAGGCGCTCGACGCCGGCGGCCGACTCCCAGAGCACGATCGCCTGCTCCGGCGGCACGCACACGGCGATGTGTGCGAGCGCATCCTCGACGGTTGCCACGAGCGAGCGCCCGAGGGGCGCGACCGGCTGTGTCCAGTGCGCGACGCCGTCCCAGGCGGCACGGGGCCCCGTCGACCCCGGCGGGAAATGCAGGTGCAGCTCGGTCTCGATCCCCTCGGGCATCCACCACCCTCGCTGACGCGCGAACGTGGTGCAGGTCATCCTCCCGCCCCACCGTGCGGCCTCGCGCAGCTCGGTGGCCGCGTGGCGACCGACGAACCACGCACGACGAAAGAGCTCGGCCGCTCCCGACCGCACCGCCGCGCGGAGCTGCTCGGCGCTGTACCCCTCACCCCGCAGCTGCTGACGGTGCTCCGCCGTGCCGCGGAGACGGTCCGAGATGGGCACGAGCTGCATACCGGCATCCTGACCGGCTCTCGCGCCCGACCGGGCGCCGCAGGCTCCATCTGTTGCGAGAAGCCTCACGACGGCGGTTGGGGAGGAGTTCACGAACCCCGCAGAATGTGACGAACTCCGCACCCGATAACGCGAATGGATGCGGAGTTCG
>NZ_JAUF01000083.1:0-3399 GCF_000585455.1 Microbacterium sp. MRS-1 | reverse complement strand
TCTCGCGACACACCTCAAGGATCGCCCACCCGCCCCACAACAGCATTTAGCAACACGGCCTAGCCCCGCCAGATCGATGGGCGGGAGCAAAGAACGGGAATGACGATGATTCACTCCACCTGCGCTGCGAACACGGTAGAAGAACACCGTGCCTGGCACGGACGCGTGCGTGATCCCAGCCGTGACCGTATCGATGTTCCACACCCAGTCCTCCGGCCCGTATCCGAGTTCAGGATCCAGCGACCGGAAGGGAAACCGTGCATAGGTCGCGTGACGGGCGACGGATGATGACGGCCACAAATTGTGCCGGAGTAGGTCCCGGTAGTCGACGTGGCCGCCCAGCATACTGTCGACCTCCCAAAGCAACGAACGCGCACCGAAACTCAACACATACTGCGGGTGCGCGACCATCTCCACCTCACTCCTCCTAAGCAGGGTGATGGCCTCGGCGAAATAGTTCACGGAAACGAGGTCGTCTCCGTCCACGAGCGCGACGAACTCCCCAGCCGCGGTCGACACTCCGACATTGCGAGCGGCGCCAGATTCGCCGAGATCGACCTCGATCACGCGCACCGCAAAGGGCAAGTTCGGCATCGATTCCCATCGCGTGACCTCGACGCGGGTAGCTGCGTCGACGCGGTCTCCGACAAGGAGAAGCTCGGCCGTCAGGCCCAACTCATCGCGCACATGCTCCAGGGCAGCCTGAATAGAACGAAGCGTTGGCCGAAGTAGTCGGCCCTCCGCATGCACCGTAACCACAACTGACAACGCGGGAACCACTTGGGACATACTTCCTCAGAAGTTGGACGTGCGGGAGAAGGAAGACAGGGGACCCCCGCCGCTTACAATTGTGCCATGGCCGACCTGCCGAACTCCGTGAGCAACCCCGCTAACTCGGCACCCGTCATCCGCGTTTCAGACCCGGCACGCGCCGCGATTGCGGACCAAAAGATTATCGCGTCCGCGTTTCAACGAGTGCTGTCGTCAGGGTGGTTCATCCTCGGCCCCGAGAACGAAGCACTCGAACAGGAGTTGGCCACCGCCGCATCCGTCGCATACGCCGTCGTCGTCGGTAGCGGTACCGCTGCCTTGGAAATCGCCCTGGCTGCTGTGGGAGTCGGCGCCGGGAGGCCCGTTTACACCGCAGCCAACGCCGGCGGCTATGCCGCCGCTGCGGCTCGGAGCCTGGGTGCACCGGTCGTATTTGTCGATGTGGACCCAGACAGCCTGCTAATGACGACTGACACGCTGCAGGAGGCCGTGACAGCGGAAGGGATCAGCCCAGCGGCGGTTGTCGTCACCCACCTCTTCGGGGCTTCCGCGGACGTCGCGGCTCTCGTCGATTGGTGCCGCCCCCGCGGGATCATGGTGATCGAGGACACCGCGCAAGCATTCGGTGGCATGCTTGCGGACCGGCCTCTCGGCTCGATCGGGGACGTCGCCATCACCAGCTTTTATCCCACGAAGAATCTCGGAGCCATCGGCGACGGTGGGGCGATACTCACCTCGCAACCAGAGGTCGCCGCGAAGGCGCGCCAATTGCGTCAATACGGTTGGGAGCAGAAATACGTCGTAACCGACCCGCGCGGCAGGAACTCGCGCATGGACGAGTTTCAAGCGGCGGTCGTCCGGGAGCGCCTTGCGCTCCTACCCACGCTGACTGCTCGCCGCCGTGCCGTCCACCAGGCATACGAAGACGCCACTGACGCGATGGTCAACCGCGTCGCCAGCGGCTTCGTCGCGCACCTCGCCGTCCTTCGAAGTGGCGATCGCGCCGCCGTGCGGGAACACCTGCAGGGAAAGGGGATCAGCACCGATGTGCATTACCCGGTGCCGGACCACCTGCAGCCGATCGAGCGACCTCGGCGAGTTCTCGTTCACGCTGAACGTGCCGCCGCTGAGATTCTCACAGTGCCACTGTTCCCCCATATGACCGACGAAGAGGTGGACCGAGTCGCGACGGCACTCCGTTCACTCTGACCTCTCGACCATCCATAATGGTCAGATGACACCACGGATTCACCCACAGGCACTCTGCGAATCCGAGAACGTCGGTGCCGACACACGCGTGTGGGCATTCGCCCACATCCTGCCCGGAGCAGTCATAGGCACGGACTGCAACATCTGCGACGGCGTCTTCATCGAGAACGATGTCATCGTTGGGGATCGGGTGACCCTCAAGTGCGGCACACAGCTCTGGGACGGTGTCCGCCTGCACGATGATGTGTTCATTGGCCCGAACGCGACGTTCACCAACGACCCGTTCCCGCGGAGCCGCCAGATACCCGCCACATACGCCACAACTGTCGTGGAACGCGGGGCCTCCATTGGAGCGAACGCCACGATCCTGCCCGGGATCACCGTTGGACGCGGCGCCATGGTCGGAGCCGGCAGCGTCGTGACCCACGACGTCCCGCCGGGGGCGATAGTGGTTGGCAACCCGGCACGGATTTCCGGCTATGTCGACAGCACGACGTTACGCGTGACGCCGACTCCACAGACTCCAGAGCAGGCACCGCCGCTGCGCAACGGAAGTCGGCTCATCCGCCTGACATCCGCGAAGGATGCCCGAGGCAGCCTCAGTGTGGGCGAGTTCCAAAGGGAGGTTCCGTTCCCGGTGTCGCGCTTCTTCGCTGTCTATGACGTACCGTCAAGAGAAGTGCGCGGCGAGCACGCCCACCGTCGCTGCCAGCAGTTTCTCGTCTGTGTGAGCGGAAGCGTCAGCGTCATGGCTGATGATGGACACCACAGGTTCGAAGCCGTTCTCGACTCGCCGGAAATTGGGCTGTTCATGCCCCCTATGACCTGGGGGACCCAGTACAACTACAGCGCGGACGCGGTGCTGTTGGTGCTCGCCTCCGATCCGTATGATCCCGACGATTACATTCGCGACTACGACAATTTCCTGGCCGCAACGGCCGCTGCTCCCGCAGCTTCAGAGTGAGCCCGCCCCGATCCGGGCGATGCGGTCTCGAATGATCTCGTCCCACCCCGCGTCACTACCGCGAATGCCATCGAGAATGCGAAGGAGGCTACCCTCCATCGCCGCATGCCACTCCTGAGCGTGGGACATCGACCCGGGGAGATTCCGGTAGGCGGTGACGACCCCCGGCGTGTATGCGACGCCATACTGACGGCCGAGCTTCAGCCACATGTCGTAGTCCTCGAAGACGAGCGACTCATCCCAGCCCCCCGCATTGCGAACGGCGGACGTACGCATCGCAACCGCGGGAGCCGGAACCACATTCTCCTGGAGCATCCGGCTCATGAACTCGTACCGGCGATCGGGTCCGATGAGACCGTCGAGCCTGGGGAGCACATCATGCGTCGCCAACTCTAGGGCGTGTTGATCAAGAGGTTCCGCTCCTCGGTGGGTGAGTCTTGAACGGTGACGCGACA
>NZ_JAUF01000082.1:0-26168 GCF_000585455.1 Microbacterium sp. MRS-1 | reverse complement strand
TGTCGCGTCACCGTTCAAGACTCACCCACCGAGGAGCGGAACCTCTTGATCAACACGCCCTAGTGTGGTGACATGCCTGCAGCGCCGAAGGTCTTCGGAATCATCCTCGCCGGCGGCGAGGGAAAGCGCCTCATGCCTCTGACGGAGGACAGAGCCAAACCCGCGGTGCCCTTCGGCGGCCAGTACCGGCTGATCGACTTCGCGATCTCGAACCTCATCAACTCCGGGCTCCGCCAGATCGTCGTGCTGACGCAGTACAAGTCACACAGCCTCGACCGGCACGTGTCCCAGACCTGGCGGATGTCCGCTCTGTTGAACTCCTACGTGGCCTCGGTGCCGGCACAGCAGCGTCTGGGCAAGCGCTGGTTCTCCGGCTCGGCAGACGCCATCCTGCAGTCGCTGAACCTCATCCACGACGAGAAGCCCGACATCGTGGTGGTGATCGGCGCCGACCACGTGTACCGGATGGACTTCGAGCAGATGCTGGCCGCGCACATCGAGTCGGGAGCCAAGGCGACGGTCGCCGGCATCCGCCAGCCCATCGGGCTCGCCAACCAGTTCGGGGTGATCGATCTCGACCCGAGCGACAACGTCACGATCCGCGACTTCCTCGAAAAGCCCCAGAACCCGACCGGCCTGGCCGATGCGCCGCACGAGGTCCTGGCATCGATGGGCAACTACATCTTCGATGCCGACGCCCTGATCGCGGCTGTGGAAGCGGACGGCGAGCTGCCGGGCTCGAACCACGACATGGGCGGCGACATCATCCCCTATTTCGTGGGCCGCGGCGAGGCGGCGGTGTATGACTTCAAGCGCAACGACGTGCCGGGCTCGACCGATCGCGACCGCGACTACTGGCGGGATGTGGGCACGATCGACTCGTTCTTCGACGCGCACATGGATCTCATCTCGACGCTGCCGATCTTCAACCTCTACAACATCGACTGGCCGATCCACTCGCAGTCGGTGAACTCGCCGCCCGCCAAGTTCGTGCGCGACGGCGTCGGCCGTATGGGCAACGCGATCGACTCGATCGTGTCACTGGGCTCGGTGCTGTCGGGAACCCATCTGGAGCGCTCCGTGGTCGGCCCGTGGACGTTGTCGGGCGGCGGCTCGACGATCACCGATTCCGTGCTCTTCGATCACGTCCAGGTCGGTGCTGGCGCGCGGGTGCATCGCGCGATCCTCGACAAGAACGTCGTGCTGGAGCCGGGGGCGACGGTCGGCGTCGATCGCGCCTTCGATCTCGCGCGCGGCTTCACCGTGACCGACAGCGGCATCACCGTGGTGGGGAAGAACGCCTACGTCGCACGCTGACGGCCGATAGGTTGGACGGGTGCCTGACGCCCGCTTCCTCGTCGTGTTCGACGCCGACTCCACTTTGCTGCGCAACGAAGTCATCGAGCTCATCGCCGACGAGGCCGGCCGTGGCCCCGAAGTCGCGGCGGCCACCGAGGCGGCGATGCGCGGTGAAGTGGATTTCGCGACGAGTCTGCGCTCGCGCGTGGCCGAGCTGCGCGGCGTCCCGCTGAGCGCCTTCGACCGCGTGCGGGCGCGCGTAGAGCCCACCCCGGGAGCGGCCGAGCTCGTCGCCGCCATTCACGCCCGCGGCGGGAGGGCCGCCGTCGTATCCGGCGGATTCCACGAGATCCTGGACGTCATCGCACCCCCGCTCGGAATCGACGAGTGGCGCGCGAATCGACTGGCCGTCGACGGCGGTGTGCTGTCCGGCCTCGTCGATGGCGAGATCGTGGATGCCGCCGGCAAGGCCGCAGCACTGCGCGAGTGGGCCGCGGCATCCGGTGTTCCGCTCTCTCGCACGATCGCCGTGGGCGACGGCGCGAACGACCTGCAGATGATGGCCGTCGCCGGACTCGGTGTCGCGTTCAACGCCAAGCCCGCGGTGCGACGGCAGGCCGACCTCGTCGTCGGACCCGTCGACCTGCGAGAGCTCATACCGCTGCTTCCCTGACCCGACGCGAGCGCGTCCGCTGGCACCCCTGCCGCGATGTCGGTGGCACGGCGTACCGTCAGCGCATGGACGTCATCATGATTCCCGGCCTCTGGCTCGATGCATCGTCGTGGGACGATGTGCTTCCCCCGTTGCGAGCGGCAGGATTGCGCCCACGCCCCTTGACGATGCCGGGCCTGGGTGCCCCCGGCGACGAGAGCGCCGGTATCGGCATCGCCGACTGGGTTGCTGCGGCCGTCGCCGCGATCGACGAGTCCGCCGGCCCGGTTGCGGTCGTCGGCCACAGCGGGGGCGGCAACGTCGCATGGGGTGCAGCGGATGCCCGCCCGGAACGCGTCACCCGCGTCGTCCTGGTCGATACTGCGGTGCCGCACGACGGGGGCATGATCTCGGAGTTCGACGTCGTCGACGGCGTCGTGCCGTTCCCCGGCTGGGACTTCTTCGACGAGAACGACGTGGCTGATCTCGACGCGCAGACGCGGGCGCGCACCGCACCGCTGACCCGCTCGGGTCCCCACCGACGCGATCGCGCTACACGACGAACGTCGCTATCGGGTTCCCGTGACGGTGCTGTCGGGCTCACTGAACGACGAGGAGTTCCGTGGCTTCTTGGCACAGTGGGGCCGGTATGCCGACGAGTTCGCCGCCATCGATGACAGCGAGATCATCCGGCTCGGCAGCGGCCATTGGCCGCAGTTCTCCCAGCCACAGCGGCTGGGCGACGCGATCGCCGCCGCCATCACGCGAACACCCTCCGTGTCCTCCCCGCGGTGAGCGCAGCCGCGCGTCGAAGCACCGACGCCGCTCAGTGGCCCATGCCGAGGCCGCCGTCGACGGGGATGACGGCGCCCGAGATGTAGGCGGCATCCTCCGACGCCAGCCACGTGACGACGCCGGCGACCTCGTCGGGCGTCGCGAAACGGCCGGCGGGGATGTTCCGCTTGTATTCGTTCTGCGTGTCTTCGGGCAGTTCGGCGGTCATGTCGGTCTCGATGAATCCGGGGGCGACGACGTTGGCGGTGATCCCACGGCCTCCCAGCTCGCGGGTCAGCGAGCGCGCGAAGCCGACGAGCGCAGCCTTCGACGACGAGTAGTTGATCTGGCCCGGCGAGCCGTACAGGCCCACGACGCTCGAGATGAGGATGACCCGCCCCCACTTGGCCCGCAGCATGCCTTTGGACGCGCGCTTGACGACGCGGAAGGCGCCACCCAGGTTCGTCGCCACGACGGAGTCGAAGTCGTCCTCCGTCATCCGCAGCAGCAGCGTGTCCTTCGTGATCCCCGCGTTCGCGACCACGATCTCCACGGGACCGAGCTGCTTCTCGACGTCGCTGAACGCGGCATCCAGCGACGCGGCATCCGTCACGTCCGCGCGCACCGTGAACGTGCCCTCAGGACCCTCGCCGGAGCGGGCGGTGACCGCCGTGCGGTACCCCTCGGCGACGAAGCGTGCGGCGATCGCGCGGCCGATGCCGCGGTTTCCACCGGTGACGAGGACGACGCGATCGTGCGACATGGGGGCTCCGTTTCGCTGGGGAGTAACCGCCCCAGCCTACTCGGCGCGCCGGCGGCTCCCCGCTCTCGCACGGCGGCCGATAGGCTGGCACGGCGAGACAGGAGAGATCATGACCGACGCGACGAACCCTCAGTCCCCGGATGCCGCGGCCACCCCGCCGGTGACGCCTCCGACTCCGGCTCCTGCGGCGGATGCCCCCTACACGCCTCCGGCTCCGCCCGCCTACCAGCCTCCGGCATATCAGCAGCCGTCCTATCCCTCCGCACCCCCGGCGTACGGCGCGAGCACCGGCGCCCCGGTGCAGCCCGCTCCGGGCGCACCGCCCGTGTACGGGTCCGCTCCCTACTACGGGGCGCCCGCCGTGAAGACGAACGTGCTCGCCGTCATCTCGATGATCGCGTCGATCCTGGGCTTCGTGTGGATCCTTCCGCTGATCGGGTCGGTCGGCGGTGCCATCATGGGCCACATCTCGCTGAACCAGATCAAGCGCACGGGTGAAGGCGGCCGCGCAATGGCGCTCGCGGGCGTGATCGTGGGATGGGTCGGCACCGCGATCTCGCTCTTGATCATCGGCTTCTTCGTCTTCTTCATCATCCTCG
This sequence comes from Microbacterium sp. MRS-1, assembly GCF_000585455.1. Taxonomy (NCBI): domain Bacteria; kingdom Bacillati; phylum Actinomycetota; class Actinomycetes; order Micrococcales; family Microbacteriaceae; genus Microbacterium; species Microbacterium sp. MRS-1. The sequence goes on along the minus strand of NZ_JAUF01000082.1, from coordinate 22,081 downwards.
GGGCCGCCGCCAGCTCGCGTTACGGCTCGTACTGATCGGGCGACGCCGCGCCTGCGACGCCCACGCGGCGTAGGCTGAGGGGACCGTGAAAAGCTCCCGTGCTCAGTCCGCCACGTCGTTGCCGCGCGCGCCGCGCGACGACGCGAGCGCGCGCATGACGAAGTACTTCACGATGATGGTCATACGCGTGATCTGCTTCGTCCTGATGGTGGCCGTCACCCCTTACAGCTGGTACACCTGGCTGTTCGGAGCGGGAGCGATGTTCCTTCCGTACTTCGCCGTGGTGATCGCCAACGTCGCCGCCGGATCGGCCGAACGCGCCATCGCCCCCGAGCGCGCGATCGAGGCCTCTCCGACCCCGCGTCCACCGTCGGACGCCCCGACCGCCGCGGTCGACGAGACGCCCCGCGTGATCAGACTGAGCGAGTCCTCGCGGCAGCCGCACGCACCCCGGACGCCGTCGGACGACTCATGACCGAGGCCATCTGCTCGAGGACCGGCTGCCGCGCGCCCGCGACGTGGCAGGTGCAGTGGCGCAATCCGCGCATCCACGCGCCCGAACGACGCAAGATCTGGGCCGCGTGCGGCGATCACGTCGACTATCTGCGCGACTATCTCGCCGCCCGCGACTTCCCGGTGGACGTGGTCGCCTTCGATGCGGAGGCGACCAGATGAGAGAACGCACGGCTCGGCAGCAGACGGCGATGCGCTGGGCAGGATACGTCGCGATCGCGATCGTCTTCGCCATCGTCTGCGCCTTTCTGTCGAACTGGCAGTTCACGCGCAACGCGGACCGCAGCAGCCAGCTCGCGCTGATCGCCGCGAACTACGACGCCGCTCCCGTGCCGCTGGACCAGGTGATCGGAACCGACGGGACGTTCCCGCCCGCAGACCAGTGGCGCCCCGTCACCCTCACCGGCGAGTACCTGACAGACCGGACGCTGTTGGCCCGAAACCGCGCCCACGGCGGGACCAGCGCCTTCGAGGTGCTCGTCCCGTTCCGGACGGTCGACGGTGCGGTCTTCCTCGTCGACCGCGGCTGGCTGCCGCCCGGCTCCTCCCAGCCCGAGCCGGACGCGATCCCCACTCCCCCCGCCGGCCAGGTACAGGTCATCGCGCGACTCAAGCCGGGCGAGCCGCTGCCGAACTCGGGACGCTCCGCGCCGGGCGGCCAGGTGCCGACCATCAATCTCCCCCTGATCGCGGAGACCACCGCTCAGCCCGCGCTCATCACGAGCGCCTACGGACTGCTGGTGTCGGAGCAGCCCAGCCCCTCGCAAGCGCCGAACGCCCTCGAGTCGCCGTCGGACGACCCGGGCCCGTATCTTTCGTACGCCATCCAGTGGATCCTCTTCGCACTGATGGGGTTCGTCTTCATCTGGTACATGATCCGCACCGAGATCCGTCACCGACGAGAGGATGCCGAAGACGCGGCGGCGGCAGCCTCGGCTGAGGCGGCCGAGTCCGCGTCACCCGACGAGGCGGAGCCTTCTGCGGCTGCCCGTCGCCGTCGACAGCGCGAGACCCGGCGACGCGATCGCGACATGCAGGAAGAAGACGCCCTGCTCGACGAGCTCACGCCTCGCTGAAACCGGTGCGAGCGCCAGCCCTCAGGCGAGCGTGATGAGGTCGACGTAGTCGCGACCCCAGATGTCCTCGACACCGTCCGGCAGGATCAGCACCCGCTCGGGGTTGAGAGCCTGAACGGCGCCCTCGTCGTGGGAGACGAGCACGACAGCGCCTTCGTAATGCGCGAGCGCGCCGAGGATCTCCTCGCGCGAGGCGGGGTCGAGGTTGTTGGTCGGTTCGTCGAGCAGCAGCATGTTCGCCGAGGAGACGACCAGCGTCGCCAGCGACAGGCGGGTCTTCTCACCGCCGGAGAGCACACCGGCGGGCTTGAGAACGTCGTCGCCGGTGAACAGGAACGAACCGAGCACCTTGCGCGCCTCGGTGGCGTTGATGTCCGGCGCCGCCGACATCATGTTGTCGAGGACCGAGCGGTTGACGTCGAGGTTCTCGTGCTCCTGGGCGTAGTAGCCGATCTTCAGGCCGTGGCCGGGCTCGATGACGCCGGTGTCGGCCTTGTCCACACCGGCGAGGATCCTGAGCAGTGTGGTCTTGCCGGCGCCGTTGAGGCCGAGCACGACCACTTTCGATCCACGATCGATGGCGAGGTCGACGTCGGTGAAGATCTCCAGCGATCCGTACGACTTGGAGAGGTTCTTCGCCATGAGCGGCGTCTTGCCGCACGGCGCGGGCTTCGGGAAGCGCAGCTTCGCGACGCGGTCCTCCTGGCGGACCTCCTCGAGGCCGGAGAGCATCTTCTCGGCGCGAGCGACCATCTGGTGGGCCGCGGCGGCTTTGGAAGCCTTCGCACCGAAGCGCGCGGCCTGCAACTGCAGCGCCGTCGCCTTCTTCTCGATGTTGACGCGCTCCTTCTTGCGGCGTTCCTCGTCGGCGACCCGCTGGCGCAGGTAGTTCTTCCAGTTCATGTTGTAGACGTCGATGACCTGACGCATCGCGTCGAGGTAGAAGACACGGTTGACCGTCTCGCCGACGAGTTCGACGTCGTGGCTGATGACGATGAGCCCGCCCTTGTAGTTCTTCAAGAACTCGCGCAGCCACACGACGCTGTCCGCGTCGAGGTGGTTCGTCGGCTCGTCGAGGATCATCGTCTGCGCATCGGAGAAGAGGATCCGCGCGAGCTCGATGCGGCGACGCTGGCCGCCGGACAGCGTCTTCAGCGGCTGGTCGAGGATGCGATCCGGGAGAGAGAGGTTGTGGGCGATGGATGCCGCTTCGGACTCGGCCGTGTAGCCGCCGAGCGCCTCGAAACGCTCCATGAGGTTGCCGTAGCGGCGCATCGCCTTCGCGGCCACCTTCTCGTCGGCATCCCCCATCTGCATCGACGCCTCCTGCATCTGCAGCGCCAGGGTGCCGAGTCCGCGCGCATCGAGGATGCGGGTGCGCGCGAGCATCTCGGGGTCGCCGGACCGCGGGTCCTGCGGAAGGTAGCCCAGCTCGCCCGAGCGCTCGACCTTGCCGTCGGCCGGCAGCAGGTCGCCGGCCAGCACCTTCGTCAGCGTGGTCTTTCCGGCACCGTTGCGGCCGACGAGACCGATCTTGTCGCCGTCGGAGACGCGGAACGACACCTCCGACATGAGCGTGCGAGCGCCCACGCGGATCTCGAGGTCGTGCACGGCAAGCACAGCAGACGTCCGTTCGTCGGGGATGGGGAACGGCCCGGAGACGGACCAGCCTCCCATTCTACCGTCCACGTCCGGCGTCGGCCGCCGCTCGAATACAGAGGTGCCAGACTCGGGACCATGCGATTGCGCCCCTTCACCGACGGCGATCTGACGCTGCCGTTCCTCGGCACGATCGCGTTCCGCGCCGATCGATGGCGTGATGCGCATACCCGCTCGAGCGTGCTAGAGGTGGACGGGCACCCCGTGGCCGCCGGCATCATGTGGACCTCGCGCGTGCACGCGGACCGGTACTGGGTCGCCATCGTGGTCGAGCCGGCATCGCGTCGCCGCGGTTACGGGAAGGCCGTGTTCGCCCACTTGTCGACACTGCGAGATGCGCCACTGGCCTTCATGACGCGCGGGTACGTCGACGACGATGCACTCGGCTTCGCCGACGCCCTGGGAGCACGGACCATACAGGTGGTGCCACCCGCGGACGTGCCGGCGGCGTCTCGCGCGGTTCTGCGGCCGCACCCGGCGGTGCAGAGCGTCCGCGATCTGCCCTGGGACGACGTCCTCGATGCCAACGCGGCCGTCTACGCCTGGACGCACGAGGGCTGGTCGCCCGTCGCTCCGGATTTCGCGGCGGCTCTCTCGGAAGACCTCGAGGCCGAGGTCGACCGCGACGCGAGCAGCGCCGCCGTCGTCGACGGCGAGATCGTCGCGCTGGCGCTCGTCTATCACGACTCGACACCCTCGTGCCTCACGGCGGAGACCACGAGGAGGGAGACGGCCGACGGTGAGCGCTTGATCGAGGCCTGCGTCCGGCGCTCCCTCGACGTGCTGGCAGCTCGCGGCGTCGAGTGGGTCACCTTCGACGGCCATGTCAGCGATCCGCACTTCCTCCCCGTATGGGCGCGCCTCTCACCGAGGGGCCGCTGGTTCCGCCTCGTCGAGATCCCTCCGGCCGGCGGCTGACGAGCGAGCAGGACGGGTCATCCTCTGCTCGCGCACGCCGTCGTCGACACGCACGGTTCCGTCGGGCACGAATCCGTGCTTCGCATAGAAGGCCTGCGCGCGAGGATTGGGATCGGCCACCCACAGCATGTGCGCTGCGGATGCTGGGGCCACCGCGTCCAGGAGAGCGGCGCCGACGCCGGTGCCGTGGTGATCGGCAAGGACGTAGAGCACGTGGAGCGCACGATCCGGAGTGCCATCCGTCCGGTCCTCTTCCGGGGTGGGACCGGTCATCGCGATCCCCACGACCTCGTCGTCGACGAGGGCGACGGCCGCAGCGACCTGCGCGAAGCGGGGGTCGTCGCCCAGCACCGCGGTCCAGAAGCGCTCGCGGCGGTCCACGAAGTCGGGCGCGTCGAGGATCTCGTCAGCCATGAGGCCGCGGTACGTCTGCCGCCACCCCTCCACGTGCACGCGCGCCATACCGGCGGCATCCGCGGGACGAGCGGAGCGAACGGTGAAAGTCATCATGCGGCGAGTGTAGTCAGCGAGGCGGGACCGGGATCGCGACGGGCTATCGCCGTCAGATTGTCTCGATGCGACAACGAATCGTCCTCTCTTCCATCGATCTCGGCCAGGTGGCCCGCGTGGGGAGACTCTAGGCTGAGCCGTGACCCGTCCGCCTCTCGAAGGAGACCGCATGTCCCTCGCCGCCGCAGGCCGCCGCCTCGTGCTCGCCGATCTCATCGCCCGCCCGACCGACCGGGCCCGCGCCGCCGCCCTGGACACAGCCCTCGTGATCGCGGGCGCCGCCGTGGTCGCGGTGCTCGCGCAGGTCGAGGTTCCGCTCTGGCCCGTGCCCATCACGGGACAGACTCTCGCCGTCGTCGTCGTGGGCGCCGCGCTCGGTGCCCGTCGCGGCGCCGCCGCTCTCCTCACCTACCTCGCCGCCGGCCTCGCGGGTCTGCCGGTCTTCGCCGGGTTCACGGGAACCATCGCAGCCGTCGCCAAGCCGAGCTTCGGGTTCATCATCGGCTTCGTCTTCGCCGCCTTCGTCGCGGGATGGTTCGCGGAGCGCGCGTGGGACCGACGTCCCGTCCTCGCGTTCGTCGGCTTCGTGGCGGCGAGCGTGATCCCGTTCCTGTTCGGTGTGCCCTACATGGCCTTCATCCTGAACACCGTCCTCGGCAAGGGACTCGGTATCGAGGCGATCCTCGCCGCCGGTGTCACCCCGTTCATCCTTGGCGGCATCGTCAAAGCCGCGCTCGCTGCGCTGCTGATCCCCGCTGCCTGGGCGGGCGTCCGCGCCCTGGAGCGCCGGTCCGGTCGCTGACCCTCACCGCGCAACGACGACGGCCCCGACCACTGCGGTCGGGGCCGTCGTCGTGTCTCTCGCGGCGTCAGCCCTTCGCGACCGCCACCGCAGCGGCCAGCTTCTGCGTGATGGTCGGCAACGCCCAGGGCAGCGTCAGCGCGGTCGGCGAGACTGCCGCCACGTTCTCCGCGCCCACCATCGCCACCACGGCCCCCTTCTTCACGGCGGGGATCAACTGACCTCGCGCGGAGCCGAGGAACTCGTCGAGCGTCTTCTGGTCCTCGCCCTGCGTGAAGATGACCTGAGCATCGATCTTGTCGAGGTTCTCCTGGCTGACCGTGGTGTAGAAGGTGCCCTCGCCCTTGTCCAGGGAAGTCACGCTGGGCGGCGAGACGAAGCCGAGGTCCTGCAGGACCTCCACCCGGGGATCGGCCGGGAGATACATGTAGAAGGTATCGACGTCGTCGTCCACGTAGGCGATCGTGACGCCGGCGAACTCGGGGTGAGCGGCGGCCGCGTCCTTCACCTGCGCGTCGAGGCTCGTCAGCAGGTCGGCAGCCTGCGTGCTCATGCCGAGAGCCTTGCCGGTGATCGTGATGACATCACGCCAGGGGGTCGCCCACGGCGCGGTCGGGTAGGCGACGACGGGGATGCCCGCCCCCGTGATGGCGTCGTAGTCCTTCTGCGTGAGCCCCGAGTAGGGTGCGAGCAGCACATCCGGGTTCGTCTTCAGCAGTTCCTCGAGCGGGACGTCGTTCGAGCTGACGTCGAGGATGGTGGGCTTGGCGCCTCCGAGCTTGTCGACGGCATCCGCGATCCACGGCGGCATCTTGTCGTCGCCGCCCGAGTAGTTGTCGGCGGGGATCGCGACGGGCTGGATGCCGAGGGCGAGAACGGCGTCCGCCGCACCCCACCCCCACGTCGCGATGCGCTCGGGCTTCTTCTCGATCGTGGCGTCTCCGAGCGCCGAGGTGATGGTGACGGGGAAGCCGTCACCCGAAACGCTCTCGGAGGTGGTGGGCGCCGCGGATCCGGCGGCGCAGCCGGACAGCAGGAGTGCGGTCACTCCGGCGATCGCGGCGAGTCCGAGTGCTGTGCGGAGTCGTCTCATGGGTCTTCCTTTCTCAGGGACGTGCAGGGATGGCGCCGTCGACGCGTGCGGAGGCGCTCGCCGACGGGACGGGGATGATGATCGGCGTACCGGTGAGAGGATCGGGCATCACCAGCGACGCCAGCCCGAACGCCCGACGGATCGTCTCGGCGGTCATGACCTCGGTCGGAGCGCCGTGGGCGATGACGCTCCCGGCGTGCATGACGACGAGCTCGTCGGCGTACCGGGCGGCCAGGTTGAGATCGTGGAGCACCGCGACGACCGTGGTTCCCCGTTCGCGGTTGAGATCGCTCAGAAGGTCGAGCACCTCCAACTGGTGGCTCAGATCGAGGAAAGTGGTCGGCTCGTCGAGCAGCAGGATGCGCGGATCCTGCGCGAGTGCCATCGCGATCCACACGCGCTGACGCTGCCCGCCCGACAGATCACCTACGGGCCGCTCTGCGAGGTCTGTGATCCCCGTCCACGCCATCGCCTCGTCGACCCGCGCCGTGTCCTGGGCGCTCCAGCGCTGCAGCAGTCCGCGGTGGGGATGACGGCCGCGACCGACCAGCTCGGCCACCGTGACGCCGTCGGGTGCGGTCGGATGCTGCGGGAGAAGTCCGACGGTCTGGGCCAGCTGACGGCGCGGGATGCCGCGGACATCCGCGTCGTCGATCTCCACGCGACCCGCGAGCGGCGGGTGGAGTCGGGCGAGTGTTCCCAGCAAGGTGGACTTACCCGATGCGTTGGCGCCGATGATCATCGTGACGCGCCCGGGAGCGAGCTCGAGGTCGAGGTCGTCGATGACACGTCGGGAGGGGTAGCCGGCGGCGAGGGCACGCGCGGCGAGGCGCGGTGCCTCCGGAGACGACGTCATAGCTGGCGTCCTTTCGATGTGGCGAGCAGCCAGAGCAGGAAGAGGGCGCCGACCGCACCGGTCACGATGCCGACGGGCATGCTGACGCCCGGGATGGCGTACTGGGCGACGAGATCGGCGGCCGACAGCAGAACTGCGCCCAGCGCAGCGCTGGTGCCGACCCCGACGGCGCCGTGCCGCAGGAGCCCGCGGGCGATGGCGGGAGCGCACAGCGCGATGAAGGAGATCGGTCCGACGAAGGCGCAGGTCACGGCGGTGAGGAGCACCGCGCTGGTCACGACGACCAGACGAACCGGCGCGCTGGCGACGCCGAGCCCGTGCGCGCTCTCCCGCCCCAGCTGCACGAGCGGCAACCACCGCGATGCGACGACGAGCGCCGGAAGCAGCGCGATGATGACGATCACGACCACGACCACCTGCCACCACGGCGTCGAGGACAGGCTTCCCGTGAGCCACAGCAGCGCGAGTCGCGCCTCCTCGACCTTCGCACGCACCATCAACAGGTTGATGAGAGCGGCGGTGAGGAACGAGACGCCGATGCCGGCCAGGATGAGGCGGAACCCGCCGTCGCGCAGTGAGCGTCCGGCAAGAGCGAGCAGGACGGCGACAGCGGCTCCGCCGGCGAAGGCGAACACCGCCAGGAGCGGTCCGGTGGTCCCCAGGACGAGGATCGCCGTGACGGCGGCGAGACCGCTTCCACCGGAGATGCCCAGCAGGTCGGGACTGGCCAGAGGGTTGCCGAGGAAGGACTGCAGGAGCGCTCCGGCGGCGCCCAGCGCGGCCCCGGCCACCAGCGCCATGGCGGCGCGCGGCGCCCGCACCTGGAAGACGACGTACTGCTCGATGTGCGTCCCGGACCCGGTCAACGTCGCCCAGAGACGGTCGGGGGCGATCGGGTAGTCGCCCACGGAGCCGGCGACGACGACGGCGACGACGGCGAAGACGATGACCGTGCTCACCACGATGCGGTGACGGCGGGCGGCGGCGCGGCGGACGGCCAGGGTGGCACTCACAGCATGCTCCGACGCGGCTGCAGCACGAGTGCGATCAGGACGGGGGCGCCGATGATCGCGACGACGATGCCGGCCTGCACTTCGCCAGGTGGCGCGACGACGCGTCCCACCACATCGGCCAACAACAGGAAGACCCCGCCGTAGAGCATCCCGAGAGGCAGGAGTCGCCCGTAGCTGCCCCCGACGACGGCACGCAGCGCGTGCGGGACGAGCAGCCCGAGGAAGACGATCGGGCCGGCGATCGCGGTCGCCCCGCCGCACAGGAGCACGGTCGCGACGATGCCGAGCACGCGACTGCGACCGACGTCGTGCCCGAGGCCGGCGGCGGTGTCCGCACCGAGAGCGAAGAGGTCGAGGCCGCGGGCGGATGCCAGGGCGAGAACGGCACCGACGACGAGTGCGGGCAGCACGAGTGCGACGGCATCCAGACCTCGAGTCGACAGGGCTCCGGCCGCCCAGTACCGGTAGACGTCGAGCGCGTAGGAGTTGGTGTTGAGGATCAGGAAGGTGACCGCGCTGAGCCCGGCAGTCACGGCCGCGCCGGTGAGTGCGAGTCGCGCAGGCCCGGCCTCGTTCCCGCGGCCTCCGATCAGCGCGACCGCGACCGCCGCCACGGCGGCGCCGCCGAACGCGAACCAGACGAAGCCGTCCGGCGTCGACATCCCGAACAGCGTGATCGCGGCGAGCACGGCCACGGAGGCCCCCGCGTTCAGACCGAGCAGTCCGGGATCGGCGAAGGGGTTGCGCGTGAGGCCCTGCATGACCGTTCCCGCCAGAGCGAGCGCGGCGCCCGCGCAGACGCCGATGACGGTGCGGGGCACGCGCTGTGTGACGACCACGATGTGATCGGGGTTGGCGGCGTCGAACGACGCCAACGCGTGCCACACGTCGACCGGGGCGATCTGCCGCGCTCCGACTCCCAGCGAGAGCAGGACGAAAACGGCCAGGAGGGCAGCTCCGGTCACCGCGACGACCAAGGTTCGGCGCGGTCGTACCGGCGCGCTCATTCGACGCGCTCGGACTGACCGCGTCGCCAGTAGCCCATGAAGGCGACACGCTTACGGTCGACGCCGCACTCCGACACGAGAAGCCGCCGGAGAGTCTTGACCGTCGCCGACTCCCCCGCCATCCACGCATAGAACTCGCCGTCGCCATCCTCGGGGCTGTCCCAGAGCAGGTCGCGATCGACGTCGATCTCATCGAGGGCCTGAGGCCGGGGCGCCGCGGCGCGCGCGAGCACCTCGGCGTGATCCCGCGTCCACCCGGTCACCGCTTCGATGAGCGCGACCCCGTGCGGTCGGTCTGCCCGCACGATCCAGCTGAGCCGCGCGCCGGATGCCGCCGGCAGCTGCGGTCGCAGCGCATCGTCGTCGTCGGGCACCTCGACGAACGCGTCGATCTCGCACCGCGGATCCAGTGACTCCAGGATGCTGCAGATCGCGGGAGCGGCGGTCTCGTCTCCGGCCAGCAGCAGCCGTCGGGCGGTGCCGGGATGCCAATCCAGGCCGATGCGCGACTGGGGGCTGCGCTCATCGGGACCGATGATGACGAGCTCGTCGCCGACGGCAGCGCGCGCGGCCCAGGATCCCGCCGGACCGGCATCGTGATGCACGACGAAATCGACGGCGAGCTCGCGAGCGGCGGCATCCACACGACGCACCGTGTACGTGCGGAACGGGTTGCGGCGCGCAGACGGCAGCGCCCGCCATCTGTCGTACCAGTCGCCGGCGTGCTCCGCCTGACCGAAGTCGGAGTATCCCCCCGCGACATCGGCCAGGGGCAGGACGATCTTGATCCGCTGATCGAGACCCGCGGTGCCGAACCACTCCAGCTCGGGACCGGTGAACCATACCCGCACGAAGTGCGCAGAGAGCCGCTCGACGGCGCGGACACGGACGGCATACGGGCAGTAGGCCGGGCGGACGGCGGTCGCAGATTCGGTCACACCCTAAGGGTAGCCTTACCTTCGTCAGATGTCACACCGGTGAGCCGACGAGACGTCCGATTCGCGCAATGGCTTCGGTGAGAACCTCCGGCCCGCAGCCGAAGTTCACGCGGACGTGACCTGTGCCCTGCGCTCCGAAGTGCGGGCCGTGATGGACAGCCACGCGCGCCTCGGCGAGGATGCGCCCGGCCGGGTCGTCACCCCAGCCGTAGGCACTCAGATCCACCCAGGCGAGGTAGCCCGCGTCGGGCAGGCGGTAACGAGCGCGAGGCAGGTGTGCGGCGAGGAGGTCCGCGAGGAGATGACGGTTGAGATCGAGTCGGGCGCGCAGGGCGTCGAGCCACTCATCGGATGCCGCGTCCAGTGCCGCGACACTGGCGATCGCGCCGAACAGCCCCGTACGCCACTCCACCTCCGACGGCAGGCCGCGCACGACGGCGGCGGTCCGTTCGTCCCCGGTCACCATGACCGCGCACTTCAGCCCTGCGAGATTGAACGCCTTGGAGGGGCTGGTGACCGTGTAGCCGACCGCGGCAGCTTCCGCCGATGACGCGAGAAACGGCGTGAAGGTCGCATCGTCGTAGACGAGCGGCGCATGGATCTCGTCACTGATGACCATGGCACCATGTCGCGCGGCGATCCGGGCCAGCGCGGCCAGCGTCTCACGCGAATGGACGGTACCGGTGGGGTTGTGGGGATTGCACAGCAGCACGGCGCGCGCGCCGTCGGCCAGCGCCGCGTCGATGCCGTCCAGGTCGAGTGCCCAGGCCGCACCCGTATCGCGCAGCGGCACGGGTGCCACACGGCATCCGGCTTCTTCCACCGTCATCGTGAAGGGCGGATACACCGGTGGGGTGATCACGACCGCGTCACCGGGCGCGGTGACCGCGCGCAGGATCTCGACGACGCCCATCATCACGTCACCCGTCGTCCGCACGCGGTCGGCATCGACGACCCAGTCGAAGCGGCGAGCGGCGAACGATGCGAAGGCATCGCGCACGCCGGGATCGGATGGTGTGTACCCGGTGTCGCCGAGCTCCACCGCCGTGCGCAAGGCGCTCGTGATCAGCGGCGCGAGGGGGAAATCCGTCTCCGCCACGAAGAGGGGAAGGACATCGGAACCGTACGTCCGCCACTTCGTACTGGAGCGCCGTTGCAGGGTCTCCAGCGGAAGTGCTTCCAGAGGAATGATGCTCACCCCTCGAGCCTAGCGACGGCGACGCTGCGGCCGCGCAGACGCCGACATCTGATGACGATCAGATAGCGAACCCCAGCGCGCGCATCATGTCGCGTCCGTCGTCGGTGATGCGTTCCGGTCCCCACGGCGGCATCCACACCCAGTTGATGCGGAAGCGATCGACCACGTCGTCCAGGGCCTGCGCGGTCTGCTCTTCGAGCACGTCCGTGAGCGGGCAGCCCGCCGAGGTCAGCGTCATGTGAATGACGAGGGCGTCGTTCTCCTCGTCCCAGCTGAGATCGTAGATGAGACCGAGGTCGACGACGTTGATTCCGAGCTCGGGATCCATCACGTCCTTGAGCGCCTCGGTGACGTCGTCGTACTTCTCCGGACTGAGGGTCGCAGTCATGCGTTCGATCCTATGCCTCGACGATGTCAGAGGGCTCGAGGTAGCGGTCATAGCCCTCGTCCTCCAGACGCTCCGCGAGTTCCGGGCCGCCCTCCTCGGCAACGCGGCCCTTCACGAGCACGTGCACGAAATCGGGCTTGATGTAGCGGAGGATGCGCGTGTAGTGCGTGATGAGCAGGACGCCGAGGTCCGTCGCCTCCTTGGCGCGGTTCACGCCCTCGGAGACGATCTTCAGCGCGTCGACGTCCAGCCCCGAGTCGGTCTCGTCGAGCACGGCGATCGCCGGCTTGAGCAGCTCGAGCTGCAGGATCTCGTGGCGCTTCTTCTCGCCGCCGGAGAAGCCCTCGTTGACGTTGCGGGCAGCGAACTTCGGATCCATGCGGAGGTTCTTCATCGCCTCCTTGACGTCCTTCGTCCACGTACGGATCGCGGGCGCCTCGCCCTCGATCGCGGTCTTCGCCGTACGGAGGAAGTTCGTGACGGTCACCCCGGGGATCTCCACCGGATACTGCATCGCGAGGAACAGCCCGGCACGAGCGCGCTCGTCGACCGACATCGCCAGCACGTCCTCGCCGTCCAGAGTGATCGTGCCCTGGGTCACCGTGTACTTGGGGTGACCGGCGATCGTGTAGGCGAGCGTCGACTTTCCGGAGCCGTTGGGGCCCATGATCGCGTGCGTCTCCCCGGTGCGCACGGTCAGGTCGACGCCGTTGAGGATGGGGGTCTCCCCCGCGTCGGTCTCGACCGTCACGTGGAGGTCGCGGATCTCGAGAACAGCCATGTCAGTTACCTTCTTCAGTTCACATCTTTGAGGACAGCGGGATCGATCAGGACGTCGTCCCCGTCGATCGTGACCGCGTACACGGGCACCGGCTCATAGGCCGGAAGGTTCAGGGGGCGACCGGTGCGCAGCGAGAAGGCCGAGCCGTGGGCCCAGCACTCCAGGGTCTCCCCTTCCACGAACCCGTCCGACAGCGAGATGTCGCCGTGCGTGCACGTGTCGCCGATCGCATGGACCTCACCGTTCGAATCCAGGACGACGGCCATCGGAACGCCGTCGATCTCGACGCGCACCGCGGTGTCCTGGGTGAGGTCGCTGAGGCTGAGCGCCTTCTGCGCGGTCATGCGTGTTCTCCTTCGGCCGCCGTCGCCAGAGCCAGCTCGTCCTCGATCGCGGCGATGAGCTCGTCCTGCAGGGCCGGCACATCGATCTTCTGGACGATCTCGGCGAGGAATCCCAGCACGACCAGACGTCGAGCCTCGTCCTCCGCGATTCCCCGCGCCTGCAGGTAGAACAGCTGCTCATCGTCGAAGCGCCCGGTCGCGCTCGCGTGTCCCGCGCCGCGGATGTCGCCCGTCTCGATCTCGAGGTTGGGGATCGAGTCGGCGCGTGCACCATCGGTGAGCACGAGGTTGCGGTTGGCCTCATACGAGTCGGTGCCCACGGCATCCGGTCCGATGAGCACGTCACCGACCCAGACGCTGCGCGCGGACTCGCCCTGCAGCGCTCCCTTGTAGAGCACGTCTCCGACCGTCTGCGCACCCTTGTGGTGCAGGTAGACCTGGCTCTCCAGGTGCTGACCGGCGTCGGCGAACGACAGACCGTAGAGTCTGCCCTCCGCACCTGCTCCCGCGAGCTCGACAGACGGGTTCACGCGAACGACGCGTCCGCCGAGACTGACCACGACGTGGGTCAGCGTCGCGTCGCGGTCGACCCGCGCCTGGTGAGATGCCAGGTGAATGGCGTCATCGTCCCAGCGCTGTACCGAGACGACCGTCAGCGCGGCGCCGTCACGAACGATGATCTCGACGTTCTGCGCCTGCTGTGCGGTACCGGCGTGGCGCAGCACGACCGTCGCCCGTGAGTGCGCCTGTGCCTCGATCACGACGTGCGCATGCGCGACACCGCCGCGTCCGGTCAGCTGCACGACGATCGGCTCCTCGAGTTCGACGCCCGAGGGGATGCGGATGAGCGGAGCCTCGTCCTCCTGCGCCCAGGCGATCGCGCTGACACGGTCCTCGGGACGGAAGACCTCACCGCGTGGGGCCTCCCCGACGCGCAGACGGATCTGCTCGACGGACGAAGGCGCACTCACGTCGACGCCGATGACGTCGTGGGGGGCGGGCTCGTCCCGCAGCAGGTCGCCCAGGAGCGCCAACGGGGTGTGCTTCCAGTTGACTTCGCGGCCGGTCGGCACGGCGAAATCGGAGGGGTCGAACGAGGTCGGCCGCTCCGATCGGGTCTGCACCGGCACGAAGCCGGAGACCAGCGTGGCCGCAGGGTCGATGTGACCCTCCGCCCGGATGCTCTCGCCGGCGGGGGTCTGAGTCGCTGTCGTCATCAGCCGACGGATCCTTCCATGCCCATCTCGATGAGCTTGTTGAGCTCGAGGGCGTACTCCATGGGCAGTTCGCGTGCGATGGGCTCGATGAAGCCGCGCACGATCATCGCCATCGCCTCGTCCTCCGGCATGCCGCGGCTCATCAGGTAGAAGAGCTGCTCTTCGCTCACCTTGGAGACCGTGGCCTCGTGACCGAGCTGCACGTCGTCGACACGGATATCGATCGCCGGATACGTGTCCGAACGCGAGATCGTGTCGACCAGGAGCGCGTCGCAGCGCACGGTGTTCGCCGAGTGGTGGGCGTTGGCGTCCACGCGCACCTCGCCGCGGTACCCGGCCCGGCCGCCACCGCGGGCGATCGACTTGGAGACGATCGAGGACTGCGTGTAGGGAGCCATGTGGATCATCTTCGCGCCGGCATCCTGGTGCTGTCCGGGACCGGCGAAGGCGACCGAGAGGGTCTCCCCCTTCGCGTGCTCGCCCATGAGGTAGATGGACGGGTACTTCATCGTGACCTTCGAGCCGATGTTGCCGTCGATCCACTCCATCGTCGCGCCTTCGTGGGCGATGGCGCGCTTGGTCACCAGGTTGTAGACGTTGTTGGACCAGTTCTGGATCGTCGTGTACCGCACGCGCGCGTTCTTCTTCACGATGATCTCGACGACGGCCGAGTGCAGCGAGTCGCTCTTGTAGATCGGCGCCGTGCAGCCCTCGATGTAGTGGACGTAGCTGTCCTCGTCGGCGATGATCAGCGTCCGCTCGAACTGGCCCATGTTCTCGGTGTTGATGCGGAAGTACGCCTGCAGCGGGATCTCGACGTGCACGCCCTTCGGGACGTAGACGAACGATCCACCTGACCAGACGGCCGTGTTGAGGGCGGCGAACTTGTTGTCCCCGGCCGGGATCACGGTGCCGAAGTACTCTTCGAAGAACTCGGGATGCTCGCGCAGCGCCGTATCGGTGTCCATGAAGATGACGCCCTGCTGCTCCAGGTCCTCGCGGATCTGGTGGTAGACGACCTCGGACTCGTACTGTGCGGCGACGCCGGCGACGAGGCGCTGACGCTCCGCCTCCGGGATGCCCAGCTTCTCGTACGTGTTGCGGATCTCCTCCGGGAGGTCCTCCCACGACTGCGCCTGCTTCTCGGTGGAGCGTACGAAGTACTTGATGTTGTCGAAGTCGATGTCCGAGAGGTCGGCACCCCACGTGGGCATCGGTTTGCGCCCGAACAGCTGGAAGCCCTTCAGTCGGGTCTTCAGCATCCACTCGGGTTCGTTCTTCAGCGCCGAGATCCCGCGGACGACGTCCTCGTTGATCCCGCGCTGGGCGACGGCGCCGGCGGCGTCTTCGTCGTGCCAGCCGAATTCATAGACGCCCAGTCCCTCGAGTTCGGGACGGTCGATGAGCACATCCGACATGGGGTTTGCCTCCTTCGTGCCCGGCGGTGTCATCCGCTCCGGCATTCCTGCGCCTGCGCCTGTCTCACGATCGGAGTGTCGTGGGCGAAGGTCGGATGCCGCTTCCAGGGCCGTTTTCGTGTCGTTTTCTCCGACGTGGTCTTCGTCGGGGCGTGCACCGCGCGCGCCTAGACTGTAGGTGGCGTGACGCGCTTCGCGCGCCGCTGTTCCCACCCCTTCAGTCTATAGGCAACACCCCGACACGGGGGTGGCCGGCGCCCGTCCGGGCGCGCATCCGGGAGGCGACCCCACTTTGTCCGCACCACAGACCTCCAGCGCCGAGACCACCACCGCGGCTCCCGCACCCGCGGACGGGCGCGGACTGCTGTCGCGACTTCCCGCGCGTGTCGGGCGCCCGACACGCGTCCTCGCGTGGCTCGTGCTGATCAGCAACATCGTCATCGTCGGCACGGGCGGTCTCGTCCGGCTCACCGGCTCGGGCATGGGCTGCGAGACCTGGCCGTACTGCACCCCGGATTCGCTCGTCCCGACGCAGGAGCTCGGCATCCACGGCCTCATCGAGTTCGGCAACCGCACGCTGACCGGCGTCCTGGTGATCGTGGCCCTCCTCGCCTTCCTGTCCGTCGTGCGCCTGTGGCGCACGCGTCCGGAACTGCCGAGGCTCGTGCTCGCGATCGGCATCGGCATCATCCTGCAGGCCGTCATCGGCGGTGTCACCGTGTGGCTGCACCTGCACCCCAGCATCGTCGGGCTGCATTATCTGCTGTCGGCCGCGCTCGTCGCGATCGCCGCCGCCTACGTCGTCCGCGTGTACGCGAAGCCCGGCCGGCGAGAGCTCGTCGTCCCGCGCGGCTACGCCGTCGTGGCGCACGTGACGAGCGTCGTCGTTCTCATCACGGTGGTCATCGGCATCCTGCTGACCGGCTCCGGCCCGCACGCCGGAGACACCGCCGCCGCCCGCAACGGCCTCGACCCGATTTTCTGGCAGCACGTGCACAGCTGGCCCGCCTACGTCCTTTTCGCGCTCACGCTGGTGCTGTTCGGGTGGTCCTACCGGCTGGGTGCGACGACGGGCATGCGGCGATGGACGGGTCTGCTGCTCGGCGTGGAGCTGGTGCAGATCGCGATCGGGCTGTGGCAGGCGCGCACGGGCCTTCCGATCGCTCTCGTGAACGTCCACATGATGCTCGCCGTGACACTCGTGGCGGCGATGACCGCCGTGATCCTGCACATGAAGCAGCCGCATGACATGCTGGGTGCCGGCGAGCGCTCCACAGCGATCTCATAGCCGGCGCATCACCGCTCCTCTGGTGGTTCGCAGATAGTCGATGTGTCGCCGCGCGTGCGGCGACGTGACAGAAGGAGCTTTCCCATGCCCAACACCGCCCGTGTGATCCGCAGCATCCCGTTCTGGGTGCTCGTGGGCGGCTCGCTCGTCGCCGTCGGCGGCGGCGTCTACCTGCTCGTCGACAAGCTGACCGTCATGGCCAGCACGCTCGCCGACGGCACCGCCACCGGTGTCGAGGTCTACGCCGGTCAGATCTGGGCCGTTCTCGGCGCGATCCTCATCGGCGTCGGCCTCATCGGTCTGGCTCTGGCGCTGACCCTCGGCACCATCGGCTCGATCGCGCGCGCCGTCACGCCGAGCGTCGTCCCCCAGGAGATCGACGTGGTCGAGGTCGTGGAGCCCGCGACGGTCGCCGCCCCGGCGGCCGAGACGATCGCCGCCCCGACTGCGGACGCCGACGAGTCCGCTGCTGCGACGACGGACCGCCCCACGGTCTGATCGCGCACCGAACGACACGAAGGCGCCGGCTCCTCGAGGAGTCGGCGCCTTCGTCGTCCGTTCAGAACGGAAGCAGCGGATCGATCGCGATGGCGACGAACAGGAGCGTCAGGTACGTGATCGACGCGTGGAAGACGCGCATGGGGCGGATCTGCTCTCCGCGGACGGCACGGTTGTAGAGCACGTGGGACTCGACGATGAACCAGCCGCCGAACACGAGAGCGGATGCCGTGTAGACGAGACCCATGCCCGCGACGGGAATGAGCAGAAGCGAGGAGGCGACGGTGGCCCAGGCGTACAGGATGACCTGCAGCCCGACCTGCTGGCCGTTGCGCGTCGCACCGAGCATCGGCACGTCCGCTTCCTGGTAGTCGCCCTTGTACTTCATCGACAGCGGCCAGTAGTGCGGCGGGGTCCAGAGGAAGACGAGGAGGAAGAGGACGAAGGGGGTCCAGGTCAGCGATCCGGTGACGGCCGACCATCCGATGAGCACCGGGAAGCACCCGGCGATGCCGCCCCAGACGATGTTCTGCTCGGTGCGGCGCTTCAGCAGCATCGTGTAGATGACCACGTAGAAGAAGATGGCCACGGCGCTCAGCGTTGCGGCCAGCCAGTTGGTGGCCAGCAGCAGCCAGAGCGTGGAGCCCACCGCCAGGCTCCAGGCGAACACGAGAGCGCCTCGCGGAGTCACCTCGCCCGTGACGAGCGGACGATTCTCGGTCCGACGCATGTGCGCGTCGATGTCGCGATCGAGGTACATGTTGAAGGTGGCGGCCGATCCGGCGCTCATGGCGCCGCCGATCACCGTCGCCAGCACGAGCCACAGGTTCGGCATCCCGCCCTGCGCCAGGATCATCACCGGCACCGTCGTCACCAGGAGCAGCTCGAGCACGCGGGGCTTGGTCAGCGCAACGTAGGCGCGGATCTTCTGGCCGAGGGGCAGGCCGATCGCGACATCGTTCCCGGCGGACACGCTCGACTGCACCATGCCCGCAGACCCCTTCCCCGGCTCACTCCAGACCTTCCCCCAGTCTAGGTCACGAGGCCATCGGGTGATCGCCCGAGCCGCAGCCGCCCACCGCCGATCGGTCGAGGTTCGACGGCGAATTGTCACGGACGACACATGCGGCCTGCGACCCGCGGCACTTCGCTAAGCTGAAAACACAGGCGTCGCCGAGCGCCGGCAGGCAGCGCTTCGACGCCGCCGAGGCCGGCTGGAGAGTCGGACGCACTCCCCTCTTTTCGAAAGGGCACCACGTGTCGGAACTGGTTTGGGATGAGATCGATCGGCGCGCGGTGGACACCGCTCGCGTGCTGGCCGCGGATGCCGTGGAGAAGGTGGGCAACGGACACCCCGGCACGGCGATGAGCCTCGCGCCGGCCGCATACCTGCTGTATCAGCGTGTGCTGCGTCACGATCCCTCCGACACGCACTGGCTCGGCCGTGACCGCTTCATCCTCTCCGCCGGACACTCCTCGCTGACGCAGTACGTGCAGCTCTATCTCGGCGGTTTCGGGCTCGAGCTGTCCGATCTCGAGTCGCTGCGCACCTGGGGCTCCCTGACGCCGGGCCACCCGGAGTACGGCCACACGAAGGGTGTCGAGATCACGACGGGCCCGCTCGGCCAGGGCCTGTCCTCGGCTGTGGGCTTCGCGTACGCGGCCCGCTACGAGCGCGGCTTGTTCGACCCCGAGGCGGCGGCCGGCACGAGCCCGTTCGACCACTTCGTGTACGTGATCGCGGGCGACGGCGACCTCCAGGAAGGAGTCACCAGCGAGGCCTCGAGCCTGGCCGGTCACCAGAACCTCGGAAACCTCATCGCCATCTACGACTCGAACCAGATCTCGATCGAGGACGACACCAACGTCGCCTTCACCGAGGACGTCGCCGCCCGATACGAGGCCTACGGGTGGCAGGTCCAGACGGTCGACTGGAAGAAGACCGGGGAGTACGTCGAAGACGTCGCCGAGCTGTACGCCGCGATCGAGGCCGCCAAGGGCGAGACCGACAAGCCGTCGCTCATCATCCTGAAGACGATCATCGGATGGCCCTCGCCCGGCAAGCAGAACAGCGGAAAGATCCACGGCTCCGCCTTGGGCGCCGACGAGCTGGCGGCGACGAAGAAGGTCCTCGGGTTCGACCCGGAGAAGTCCTTCGTCGTCGACGACGACGTGATCGCGCACACGCGCGCTCTCCAGGAGCGGGCCACCGAGGCGCGCGCGGCCTGGCAGGTCGACTTCGACGCGTGGGCTGCGGCCAACCCCGAGCGCAAGGCACTGCTGGAGCGTCTGGAAGCCGGCGAGCTGCCCGCCGATGTCTCCGTCCCGGAGTTCACCTCCGGTAAGGACGTGTCCACGCGCGCCGCTTCGGGTCAGGTCATCAACGCGCTCGCCGCGCAGCTTCCGGAGCTCTGGGGCGGTTCCGCCGACCTGGCCGAGTCGAACCTCACGACGATCAAGGACGCCAAGTCGTTCATTCCCGCCGAGTGGTCGACCCACGAGTGGTCGGGCGACCCGTACGGGCGTGTGCTGCACTTCGGCATCCGCGAGCACGCGATGGGTGCGATCGTCAACGGCATCAAGCTGCACGGTCCGACACGCCCGTTCGGCGGCACGTTCCTGATCTTCAGCGACTACATGCGCCCGCCGGTGCGCTTGGCCGCTCTGATGGACATCCCCTCGATCTTCGTGTGGACGCACGACTCGGTCGCCCTCGGCGAGGACGGACCGACGCATCAGCCGATCGAGCAGCTGTCGACGCTGCGCCTCATTCCGAACTTCACCGTGGTGCGCCCGGCGGATGCGAACGAGACGTCCGCGGCCTGGCTGGAGATCGTCCGTCGCACCAGCGGCGGCCCGGTCGGCATCGCGTTGACGCGTCAGAACATCCCCGTGTTCCCCCGCGGCGAGGCGGGCTTCGCGACGACCGACGGCGTGGCGAAGGGTGCGTATGTGCTCATCGACGCCGAGGGCGGACAGCCCGACGTGATCATCATCGCGACCGGCTCCGAGGTGCAGCTGGCCGTCGCGGCCCGCGAGACCTTGGCCGCCGAGGGCATCCAGGCGCGCGTCGTCTCGGCCCCGTCGCTGGAGTGGTTCGCCGAGCAGGATGCCGCCTACCGCGAGAGCGTGCTGCCGGCCGCCGTCACGGCGCGCGTGTCCGTCGAGGCCGGGTCGACCCCGCTCTGGCGCGGCATCGTGGGCGATGCCGGCCGTACGGTCGGCATCGACCACTTCGGCGCCTCCGCCGATTACAAGACCCTGTTCGAGAAGTTCGGTATCACCACCGATGCGGTCGTGGAAGCGGCCCGCGCAACCGTCAAGGAGAACGCATGAGCACCCCCACCCCGGGCTCGACCCCGACCCAGCAGCTCGTCGACGCCGGCGTCAGTATCTGGCTCGACGACCTCTCCCGCGCGCGCATCGCGTCGGGCAACCTCGCCGACCTGATCTCGTCGCGCAATGTCTCAGGCGTCACGACGAACCCGTCGATCTTCCAGGCCGCCATCGGCAACCAGAACGACGACTCGTACGACGCACCGCTGGCCGCGCTGGCCGAAGGCGGCGCGGATGTCGACGCCGCGATCTTCGAGCTGACGACCACCGACGTGCGTGACGCCGCCGACATCTTCCGCGGCGTGTTCGACGCGACGGGCGGCGTAGACGGCCGCGTGTCGATCGAGGTCTCCCCCGATCTCGCCCACGACACCGACGCCACCGTCGCCGAGGCGGAGAAGCTGTGGGCCAAGGTCGACCGGCCCAACGCCCTCATCAAGATCCCCGCGACCAAGGCCGGCCTGCCCGCGATCACCGCGGTCATCGGCGCGGGCATCTCGGTCAACGTGACGCTGATCTTCTCGCTCGAGCGGTACGCCGAGGTCATCGACGCCTACCTGGCGGGCCTGGAGCAGGCGAAGGCGGCCGGGCATGACCTGTCCGGCATCCACTCCGTCGCCTCGTTCTTCGTCTCGCGCGTGGACACCGAGGTCGACAAGCGTCTGTCGGCTTTCCAGAACGAGGATGCCGAGGCGCTCAAGAGCCGTGCGGGGCTGGCGAACGCGCGTCTGGCGTACGAACTCTTCGAGCAGCGGTTCGCGACCGCGCGCGCTCAGGAGCTCATCTCCGCCGGTGCGAACGTGCAGCGTCCGCTGTGGGCATCGACCGGCGTGAAGGACCCTGCGCTGCCCGACACGCTCTACGTCACCGAGCTCGTCGCGCCCGGCACCGTCAACACGATGCCGGAGAAGACGCTCGAAGCCACCTTCGACCACGGTGTCATCACCGGCGACACCGTCACCGGTGCCTACGATGACGCGCACCTGGTCTTCTCTCAGCTCGCGGAACTCGGCGTCGACATCACCGATGTCACCCAGACGCTCGAGGACGAGGGTGTCGCGAAGTTCATCGCATCGTGGCAGGACCTCAAGAAGACCGTCGCCGAGGCGCTGGCGAAGGCCCCGGAGACCAGCCGGTGAGTTTCGAGATCCACGTCTCGGGTCACGTCAAGCAGGTCGTCGACCAGACCGTTCCTGGTCTGGTCGACAGCCTGGTCGCCAGCGGTATC